>NZ_PQHY01000029.1:0-74447 GCF_003385175.1 Amycolatopsis ruanii | reverse complement strand
CGCTGACCCCGGACCGCCGCCCCGGGGCCAGCGACGCGTGCCGCTGCCCCGGCCCCTCCCCGTACCGCGACGCCAGCCAATCGGCCACCAGCCCGGTCCCCGCCGCGTAGACGCCCTTGTGCGCCAGGTCGATCACCAGCTCCCGGCGCGGCCACGTCCACGGCGGCGCCCCCACGCCGGTCGCGTTCTCCAGCGTCTGGTCGTTCGTCAGCCGCACCGCCCAGAACATCGCCGAGGCCCACGGGCCCCGCAGCCCGGCCGTCGCCATCACGCCGCGCAGCGCGCCGAGCAGCACGCCCTGCCCGAAGTGCATCGCCAGGTTCACCGACCGCCGCGGCCGGTCCGGCAGGCCGGCCAGCCGCGACAGGGTCCGCCCCGGCACGTACGAGTCCGGCCGTCCGGTGAACCGCTGCTCGACCTTCTCCGCCGCCGTCATCGCCAGCACGCCCGCCAGCCCGGCGACCGCACCCTGCGCTACCGCTCGTGCCCACATGCGGCCACGGCTACCCGCCCCACCCGAATCGAATCGCGGCCGCGGGGTACAGAACCGTGGTGAAACGAATCCTGGAAGCCGCCGAGTCCCTCCGCGCCGTCGACCCCGCGGCGACCGCGGTGGCCCGCGGGCTGCGCAAGGTCATCGGCCGCGGCGCCGCCGACCGCCTGCTGCGCGGCGCGTGGCTCGGCCACCCCGTGCACCCGCTGCTGGTCACCCTGCCGATCGGGGCCTGGGTGTCCGCCGCGGTGCTCGACCTGTCCGGCCAGCCCGAAGCCGCCCGGCGCCTGGTGTCGATCGGCCTGGCCGCCACCGCGCCGACGGTCCTCACCGGGCTCGCCGAGTTCTCCGGCCTCGACCGGGACCAGCGGCGCGTCGGGGCCGTCCACGCGCTCACCAACACCCTCGCCGCCGGGTGCTTCCTCGCCGCCAACCGCACCAGCCGCCGGAACGCCCGCTTCTGGACCGCGGCCGGGCTGGTCGCGCTCAGCGCCGGCGGCGCGCTCGGTGGGCACCTGTCCTACGCGCAGGGCGCGGGCGTGGGCCGCTGGTCAGCCCTCCAGCCGGGCGACCAGTGACTTCGGCGCCACCGTCCGGTAGGCCTCCCGGACAATGGCCCGCACCTCGACCGCGGTGCCCGACGTAGGGCGGCCGGAAGAACCGGTCCGGCTCGGCCGACACCATCTCCTCCTGCACCCCCGACGGCGCGGCGCACCAGAACGCCACCCGGTCGTCGTGGTGGTGGTCCGCGTACATCACGAAACTCTTCCGGCTCCGGACGAACCAGGCCGGCTCCCCGTGGCTGAGCCGCTCCGAGACCTCCGGCAGGGCCAGGCAGATCTCGCGCAGCGGCTCGATCGGGTCCATCAGAACACGACGGCCAGCAGGGTGAACCAGGACAGCACGATCCCGGCGGCCGCCCCCAGCGCGACCCACCGGATGATCGGCAGCTTCCGCGCCAGCCACAACGACGGCGCGATCCCGGCGGTCACCACGACCGCCGCGACCAGCACCAGCCACCCGGCGGTCTCCGCGGCCAGCGCGATCGCCAGCGCCATCATCGCGACGATCACCACGGCCGCCACGAACCCGGCGACCACCAGCCCGGTCGCCCACGGCGTCGGCTCGTCCCCGACCCCGGCGAACAGCCGCCGCGGCGTCTCGGCCGGCGGTGGTGGCGGGACGACCATCTGCTCGCCGGTCACCGGGTCGACGTAGTGCACCGGCGTCCCCATCACCGCGGCCACCCGCGACGCCAGCTGCTGCCCGCGCCGGGACACCACGGTCGCGGCCTCGGCCGGGTCGCTCGACGACCGCCGCAGCGCGGCCGCCACCTGCGCCCACTCGTGCAGCGCGTCGGCGAGGTCGACGCCCAGCGCGAGGCTGTGGGGGTCGATTTCGCGCGTGTACACGTCGCCGTGCCCCTTCAGCACGGCGCGGTCGCCGCGGACCCGCAATTCCACGCATGCACCTTTCCGGCCGTCACGCCAGGACGTCGTCAATTTACCGCCGCGGCGAGCTCGTAGAACGCCACCGCCGCGGCCGTGGCCACATTGAGCGAGTCGACGCCCTCGCTCATCGGGATCCGCACCGCGACATCGGCGCTCGCCAGCGCCTCCGCGGTCAGCCCGGGCCCCTCGGACCCGAGCAGCAGGGCCGTGCGGCCGCCACCGGCGGCCACCTCGCGCAGCGTCCGCGAGTCCGCCCGCGGCGTCAGCGCCGCCACCCGGAACCCGGCCGCCCGCACCCGCTCCAGCCCGGACGGCCACGGCGTCAGCGCGGCGAACGGCACCCGCAGCACGTTGCCCATCGACACCCGCACGCTCCGCCGGTACAGCGGGTCCGCGCAGCCGGCGCCCAGCAGCACCCCGTCCACCCCGAGCGCGGCCGCGTTGCGGAACAGCGCGCCGATGTTCTCGTGGTCGCCGACGCCCTCCAGGATCGCGATCACGCGGGCCCGCGCCAGGATCTCGTCGGCGTCCGGCTGCGGCGCGCGGTCGGCCACGGCGAGCACCCCGCGGTTGAGGTGGAACCCGACGACCTTCGCCATCACCTCGGCCGAGGTCACGTACGCCGGCACCGGCACGTCCGCGAGCTCGGGCGCGAGCTCCGCGATCCGCCGCTCGACCCCCAGCAGCGCCCGCGGCGGGTAGGCTGACGCGAGCAGGCGCCGGACCACCACGGTTCCCTCGGCGATCACCAGGCCGCGCCCGCCGGGCCGGTCCGGTCGCCGGTCGGCCGTGGAGAGGTCCCGGAAGTCGTCGAGCCTGGGATCACCCTCGTCTTCGGTTCGCACGATCTGCGCCACGGCATGAAGTCTGCGGCTTCGGGGTAGATCCTCCGTCGTCGGGGTGGGTGCTCCGAACGTGCTGAGTACCACTGGGCCGAACGGACCAGCACCGGCGGAAGTCGGGCGCGTCACGGCGGCGCCACCGATTTGGCCGATGACCGTGTGCCGACGGTGTGCGACCGTTGTCGGCCGGGGTGCCGGGGCGATCTCCACCGCCGCGGCCGAGGACCAAGAGCAGGGATGGCATGGGCAAGGACGTGTCGGCGGACAGCTTCAGCTCCCGGGACCGGGCGCGGTACCGGCACAAGCTCCAGCGGTGCCTGGACACCCTGGCCCGGATGCTCGCCGACGACGGCTTCTCGTTCCCGCGAAGACACATCGGACTCGAGGTCGAGCTGAACCTCGTGGACGACGAGCTGCGACCGTCCATGTCCAACAGCGCGGTGCTGGAGGCGCTGGACAGCGAGTCCTTCACCACGGAACTGTCGCAGCACAACATCGAACTGAACGTGCCGCCGCGCCCGCTCGCCGGGAAGTCCGCGATCGAGCTGGAGCACGACCTGATCGGCTACCTGGGCGAGGCCGACCGGAACGCGACCGCGGCCGGCGCGCGGCTGGCCGTGATCGGCATCCTGCCGACGCTCACGCCGGACCACTTCGACCAGAAGTGGATCACCAACAACACCCGCTACACCCTGCTCAACGACCAGATCTTCGCCGCCCGCGGGGAGAACATGACGCTGTCCATGGACGGCGCCCCGCTCGGCGGGCACAACCCGGAGCGGTTGCGCACCTACTCCGAGTCGATCCTGCCCGAGGCCGCGTGCACGTCGGTGCAGCTGCACGTCCAGGTCGCGCCGGAGGAGTTCGCCACCCACTGGAACGCCGCGCAGTGCCTGGCCGGTGTGCAGGTGGCCATCGGCGCGAACTCGCCGTTCCTGCTCGGCAAGGCGCTGTGGCACGAGACCCGCATCCCGCTGTTCCTGCAGGCCACCGACACCCGGCCGGAGGAGCTGCGCAACCAGGGCGTGCGACCGCGGGTGTGGTTCGGCGAGCGGTGGATCACCTCGATCTTCGACCTGTTCGAGGAGAACGTCCGCTACTTCCCGGGCCTGCTGCCGGAGACCGACAGCGAAGACCCGCTGGACGCGCTGGAGGCCGGGCAGGCGCCGAAGCTCACCGAGCTGATGCTGCACAACGGGACGGTGTGGCGCTGGAACCGCCCGGTGTACGACGTGGTGGACGGCAAACCGCACCTGCGCGTGGAGAACCGCGTCCTGCCCGCCGGGCCCACCGTGCTCGACATGATGGCCAACGCGGCGTTCTTCTACGGCGCGCAACGGGCGCTCGCCGAGGCGGAGCGTCCGGTGTGGACACAGATGTCGTTCCAGGCCGCCGAGGAGAACCTCTACGCCGGCGCGCGCAACGGGTTCGACGCCCAGCTGTACTGGCCGGGCCAGGGCTGGGTGCCGCCGGACGAACTGGTGCTGCGCGTGCTGCTGCCGCTCGCGGTCGAGGGGCTGCGCAGCGCCGACGTGTCCGAGGCGGCCATCGACCGCTACCTCGGCGTCATCGAGCAGCGCTGCCTGACCCGCCGCAACGGAGCGTGGTGGCAGCGGGCGACGGTCACCGAGGCGGAGGACCGCGGCGCCGACCGGGACACGGCGCTGAACACGATGCTGGGCCGCTACCTCGAGCTGGGCCGCGGCGGCGAGGCCGTGCACACCTGGCCGGTGGACACCGAGTGATCACCGGCGGCTCTGTTCGGGTCAATCCGGACTTGTTAGGGTAGCCTAAGTGACCGATCTCGCTTACAGTGCCACTCATGGCGGCTCCCCTCGCGGTTGACTCGGACCTGACCCAGACCCCGTTCTCGACCACCCTGAGGGAGTCGACCCGGCGCGCGCACGACCGGGCGCACCACTCCCGGTACATGCGCGAGCTGTTCGGCGGCGACCTGGACCTGAGCGAGTACGCGCGGCTGGCCGCCCAGTACTGGTTCATCTACCAGGCGATCGAGGAGGCCGCGGACGCCATGCGCCGCGACCCGGTCGGCGGCCGGTTCGTGTTCGACGAGCTGCGCCGCGTACCCGCGCTGGCGGTCGACCTGGAGTTCCTCTACGGGCAGCGGTGGCGGGACCGCGTCACGCCGGTCCCGGCGACCGAGGACTACGTGCGGCGCATCCGCTCGGTGGCCTTCGACTGGGCCGGTGGCTACGTCGCCCACCACTACACCCGCTACCTCGGCGACCTCGCCGGCGGCCAGGCCGTGCGGAAGCTGCTGGCGAAGGCCCACGGCGTCGAGGGGCCGGGCGCGATGTTCTACCACTTCGACGACATCGACAACGTCCCCGCGTTCCGGAAGCGGTACAAGGCGCTGCTCGACGACACCCCGTGGACCGGTGCCGAGCGCGAGCGCATCGTCACCGAGACGCTGGTGGCGTTCGAGTTCAACATCGCGGTGCTCGACGAGCTGGCCCAGTGATCATCCGCACACCCCGTTGACCTCCATCTAGCTGGAGATTGCAGGCTTGCGACATGACCGGTTCCCGCAGTGCGGACAGCGGCTCCCCAGTTAGCTTCCCGCGCGCGCGAGGACTAGGTTTTGATACCGCAAGGGACTCTGCGTCAGACAAGAAGGAGGGCTGATGGCCCGCTACGAGCTTCCTGACCTCGACTACGACTACGGCGCGCTCGCCCCGCACATCTCGGGTCAGATCAACGAGCTGCACCACAGCAAGCACCACGCGACCTACGTCAAGGGCGCCAACGACACCCTGGACAAGCTCGCCGAGGCTCGGGACAAGGGCGACTTCGGCTCGATCGTCGGCCTGGAGACCACGCTGGCGTTCAACCTGGCCGGGCACGCCAACCACGTGGTGTGGTGGAAGATCCTGTCCCCCGAAGGCGGCGACAAGCCGACCGGCGAGCTGGCCTCGGCGATCGACGAGGCGTTCGGTTCGTTCGACAAGTTCCAGGCGCAGTTCAACGCGGTCGCCACGACGATCCAGGGCAACGGCTGGGCCGCCCTGTCGTGGGACCCGGTGGGCAAGACGCTGATCACGCAGCAGCTGCGTGACCACCACAACAACCTCATCCTGCCGACCGTGCCGATCCTGCTGGTCGACGTGTGGGAGCACGCCTTCTACCTCGACTACAAGAACGTCAAGGCGGACTACGTCAAGGCGCTGTGGAACGTCTACAACTGGGCGGAGATCAGCAAGCGTTTCGACAACGCCGTCTCCGGCGGCAACGGCCTGCTCCTCTGAGCGTCGGCCCGATCGAGGGGTCCTGCCGCGCACCCGCGCGGACAGGGCCCTTCTTTTTTTCCCGCTTGACCTCGACCACAGTGGAGGGTGCACGCTGACCACATGGATGTCGACGCGTACCTGGCCCGCATCGGGGCCGACCGGCCGGCCGCGCCCACCGCGGCGGCGCTGCGGGACCTGCACGAGGCCCACCTGCTGACCGTGCCGTTCGAGAACCTGAGCGTGCACCTGCCCGAGCGGATCGTGCTCGACGAGGACGCGTTGTTCGACAAGGTCGTGCGGCGCCGCCGGGGCGGTTTCTGCTACGAGCTGAACGGCCTGTTCGCGGCGTTGCTCCGCGAGCTCGGCTACCGGGTCACCCTGCTGGGCGCCCGCGTGTTCGGCGGCGGGCGGTGGGGCGCGCCGTTCGACCACCTGGCGCTGCACGTGGACCTGGACGAGCCGTGGCTGGCCGACGTGGGCTTCGGCCGCTTCGCCCGCCACCCGCTGCGGCTGGCGGCGAGCGAGCCGCAGTCCGACCCGGAAGGCGAGTTCCTGGTGCTGGACGCGCCGGACGGGGACATCGAGGTGCGGCTGAACGGCGAGCCGGCCTACCGGCTGGAGAAGCGGCCGCGGGAACTGGCCGACTTCGGCCCGACCTGCTGGTGGCAGGCCACCTCGCCGGAGTCGCACTTCACGCAGAACGTGCTGACCACGATCTCGACGCCGTCCGGCCGGATCACCCTGGCGGGCGACAAGCTGATCGAGACGGTCGACGGCAAGCGGGCCGAGCGCGAGCTGAGCGACGCCGAGAAGGTCGAGGCGTACCGGGTGCACTTCGGGATCGACATGAACGAAGCCCCGGCGCTGGGATCCTTTCCGGCGCCGGGGCTCCGCCCGTTCCCGAACTGACTGCCGCTCCCACCACGAAGCGGACAAGCCTTAGGTTAGCCTAACTTCACCAGTCGCCGCAAGGGGCGGTCGAGGACGATCTTTCGACCACCCGTCCGTGTGGTCCCGGACAGTTGTCCAACGTTCAGGGGATCACTGATCGAACTCGCTCGGTCACCGGATAGCGTTCGGGGCGTGAAGTCGTCGACAGTGATCGCGGTCGTGCTCGGCGTCCTGCTGTCCTTCGCGTCCGTCGCCGGCGCGGCCGGCTACCTGTGGTCGCAGGGCAGCGACGCGCCGCCGCCCGCCCCCGGGCTGCCCGCCGTCTGGCCCAGCCGGGACGGCGAGCTGCCGCGCCGCGTGCCGATGCCGACCGGGGAGATGCTCGCCGCGCTGCCCGCGGGCAGCGCCGGCCACGTGCTGTGCCAGGCCCTGTCCGAGCAGCGGTGGGAGGCGGTGCTCGGCGGCACGACGCTGCGCGAGGTCCGCGGGAACGTGTGCCACCTGGTCACCGGCAGCCTCGACGTCGGCCTGCGACTGGACAACGCGCCGGCCACGCTGCGGTCGCCGCAGTCGGTGACGGTGTCCGGGCGGGCCGCCGAGGTCGAGTCGAGCGGCACCGTCAACGCGCGGCTCAACGTCCACCTGGTCGACGACGCGCCCAGCGCCGAGGTGCACCCGTTCCTGCGCGTCGACATCACCCGGTACGCCGTCGCCCGCCCGGGCCTCACGCTGGACGACCTCGCCATCTCGATCGCGCGGGACGTCATCGACGCGACCATGGCGCCCGGCCCGGACCTGCCCGCGCAGGGCCGCGAGGGCGTGATCGCGATGCGGGCGACCGAGCCGGTGCCGGGCTACGGCATCCAGGACGCGCCGTGGCCGGTGGTGTCCTGGCAGCTGTGCACGCAGCTGGCGAAGGCGATGAGCACGAGCCCGTCCACGGCGAAGCCGAGGTTCGACGGCCGCTGCACGGTGCGCACGGTCCAGGCGGCGCTGAGCGACGACGTGACGCCGCGCGCGTACCCGGACACGCTGGCCGGCCGCCCGGCCCTGATCACCGACGACGTGGTGGCGGTGAAGCTCGAGGACGACTCCAGCCAGGAACTGACGTTCACCGGAACGGGCCGGGACCTCAGGGCACTCGCGGAGACCGTGCTGCCCGCGCTCCTCGGCCGCTGAGCACCCGTAGGCCGGCCAGCCGCACCGGGCGCGTCATCCCGCCCCGCCGAGCCAGCACCGCCGCGCACACCACGGCCGCCACCGCGGAGATCACGCCGCCGATCAAGAACGGGGACCGGCCGCCGAAGGTGTCGGCCATCCACCCCACCATCGGGCCGCCGATCGGGTTGCCGCCGATCAGCACCAGCACGTAGAGCCCCATCACGCGGCCGCGCATCTCCGGGCTCACCGAGGTCTGCACGAGCGAGTTCGCCGTGTTCAGGAACGTGATCGTGGCGAACCCGAGCGGGATCAGCGCGATGCCGAACGCCAGGTAGGTCGGCATGAACCCGGCGACGAACTCCACCGCGCCCAGGCTGAACGCCGCGATCAGCAGCAGCCGCACCCGCGGCCGCCCCCGCGCCCCGCGCCGCGCGGCCATCAGCGAACCCGTGAACGTCCCGACCGCCAGCAGCGTGGACAGCAGCCCGTAGCCGTCGGCCTGCGTGGCGAACACGTTGCCCGCCACGATCGCCAGCGACGTGAAGAACGTGATGCCGAACGTGCTGACGAAGAACACCAGCACCATCAGCGAAACCAGGTCCGACCGCCCGCGCACGTACGCCAGTCCCTCGCGCAACTGCCCCTTCGCGCGGGCGACGGCCGGGCCGCGGAACAGCTTGTCCGGGTCCATCAGCAACAGCCCGGTGATCACGGCCAGCGTGCTGACCGCGTTCGCCAGGAACATCCAGCCCGTGCCGACCCACGTGATCGCGAACCCGGCGATGGCGGGCCCGACGATGCGGGCCATGTTGAACACCGACGAGTTCAGCGCGACCGCGTTCGTGATCTGCTTGCGCCCCACCATCTCGGCGACGAACGACTGCCGCGCCGGCACGTCCAGCGAGCTGAAGATGCCCAGCACGAAGCACAGGACGTAGACCTGCCACAGGGTCACCACCCCGGACACGTCGAGCACGCCGAGGACCAGCGCCTGCACCCCGATGCCGCTCTGGATGGCGATGCACAGCTTGCGCTTGTCCACCCGGTCGGCGAGCACACCGGCCCACAGGGACAGCATCAGCGTCGGCAGGAACTGCAGCGCCACCGCGATCCCCAGCGCCACCGGGTTGTTCCCGGACAGCTGGAACACCAGCCAGTCCTGCGCGATTCGCTGCATCCAGGTGCCGATGTTGGAGATGATCTGGCCGGAGAAGAACAGCCGGTAGTTGCGCACCCGCAGCGACGCGAACATGCTCGCCTTCGGCTGAGCCCGTTCCTCGGGCTCTTCGGCGGGGGCGGCGGCCGGCTTGGGCCGCATCCGGCCGGACGGTGCGGTGCACGCGGTGCGGTCGGCGGGTGGTGCCTGGCCCCGGGTAGCTGTGTTCGTCAGTTCGGACTGTCCGTCAGTACCCGTGTTGAGCCCCACCGTTATTCGTTCCCCGCCATCCTGTCGATGATCTCGGCGGCGCGGGCGAGCACTTCCCGCTCGTCGCCGCTCAGTTCTGCCAGCTTCCGGTCCAGCCAGGCCTCGCGCACCGAGATCGTCTCCCCGACGAACGCCCGGCCCCGCTCGGTCAGGGCGACGATCGACTGCCGCCCGTCCGTCGGGTGCGGGCTGCGCGCCACGTACCCGAAGTCCTCCAGCGCCGCGATGACCCGGGTCATCGACGGCGGCTGGACGCCTTCCTTCGCCGCGAGCTTGCCCGGCGTGAGCGGTCCGCACTTGTGCAGCGTGGACAACGCCGCCAGCTGCGTGAGCGAGACGTTCTCGTCGGTGCGCTGCGCCCGGAGCTTGCGGTTCAGCCGCACCACCGCGAGACGCAACCGGCTCGCCAGGGCAGGCTCCCGCATATCGGACACATAGTTAGCATACCTCACGATCAACAGGACGACCCGGTGAAATCGGTCGCATCAGCTCCGGCGCTCGAACCAGGTGACCACCACGCCGTTGTCGAACGCCTTCCGGTCGGTGACCGCGAACGGTGTCGGGTCGAACTTCCCGTCCACCACCGGGATCCCCGCGCCGGCCACGACGGGGTAGCTCTTGATCACCATCCGGCCGACCTCCGGCCACACCGCGCCGGCCAGCTTGCCGCCGCCGCACAGC
Source organism: Amycolatopsis ruanii (assembly GCF_003385175.1). Classification (NCBI taxonomy): domain Bacteria; kingdom Bacillati; phylum Actinomycetota; class Actinomycetes; order Pseudonocardiales; family Pseudonocardiaceae; genus Amycolatopsis; species Amycolatopsis ruanii. The sequence continues at coordinate 64,254 of NZ_PQHY01000029.1, read as the reverse complement.
CAGATGTCCTTGCCCTCCTCCTGCTTGAGCGAGCGGACCAGGCCGAGCGGGTCGCCGCCGACCACCGTCACGGCCGGATCCGGGCTCGGACCGAGGGTGCTGGAGACGACGTACTGGCGCAGGTGCGCGTAGGGACTGGTGAACCCCTGGTCCAGACCGGGGCGGTAGGTGCCGAGCCCCATCACGACGGTGTCGAACCGCCGGTTGGGCGCGTTCTCCAGGCCGAACGCCGCTCTCATCATCGTCGGGACGGTCTCCGGGTAGGACTCGTTCATCCACGCCATGTACGCCGCGACCTGCGCCTCGTCGCCCTGGGGGTAGAAGTCGTACTCGCCGCCCGGGCCGGCGATCCGGCCGTCGATGCTCACGCCCACGTAGTAGACCAGCTCTCGCATGAAGTGCTCCATTCGTAGTACTCTGTCCGTAGTGGTTACGACCGTAGTACTACAACTGGAGTGGTGTCAATGGTGCGCAGGAACGACGAACGGCGGGCGGCTCTGCTGGACGCCGCGATCGAGGTGCTGGCCCGGGAAGGCGTCCGCGGCCTCACCTATCGCGCCGTCGATGTGGAAGCCGCCGTGCCGGCCGGCACGGCGTCCAACTACTTCCCCAACCGCGACGACCTGCTGTACCAGACCGCGCAACGGGTGTACGAGCGTCTGCAGCCCGACGCGGCGACGATCGAACGGCAGCGGACCGCGCCCCGGGACCGGGCGACCTACACCGAGCTGATGCGCGAGCTGGTGGGCCGGATCAGCGCCTTCCGCAGCGGCTACCTCGCGCTGCTCGAACTACGCCTGGAGGCCACCCGCCGCCCCCGGTTGCGGGAGCTGCTGACCGAACGCGTGCGCGCGGACGTCGAGGCGAACGTCACCTACCACGAGCAGTCCGGGCTGCCCGGTGACGCGACCGCGGTGCGGCTGCTGATCCTCGCCCTCAACTGGCTCATCGTCGAGCAGCTCACCCTGCCGGACGTGTTCGGCGAGGCCGAGCGCGACCAGCTCGTCGTCGCCGCGGTCGAGCGGCTGGTGGCTCAGCCGAGCGCCTCCTGAATCGGCCCCACGCCGAAGTAGGCCACGAACGCCACGGCGATGATCCACAGCAGCGGGTGCACCTTCCGCGCGCCGCCGGTGACGACCTGGATCAGCACGTAGGAGATGAACCCGACGCCGATCCCGTTGGTGATCGAGTAGGTGAAGGGCATGACGACGATCGTCAGGAACGCGGGCAGCGCGATCCGGAAGTCGGTGAAGTCGATCTCGCGGACCTGGCTGATCATCAGCGCGCCGACGATCACCAGCGCCGGCGCCGCGGCCTCGACGGGGATCACCTCGTACAGCGGGGTGAAGAACATCGCGGCGAGGAACAGCAGCCCGGTGACCACGTTCGCCAGGCCGGTCCGCGCGCCCTCCGCGATGCCGGCCGCCGACTCCACGTACACGGTGTTCGAGCTGGCCGAACCGACGCCACCGGCGACCGCGCCGAGGCTGTCCACGAACAGGGCCTTGCCGGTGTTCGGCAGTTCGCCGTCGCGGCGGAGCAGCCCGGCCTCCTTGCCGAGGCCGGTCATCGTGCCGATGGTGTCGAAGAAGTCGGTCAGGATCAGCGTGAACACGATCAGCGCGGCGGTGATCGCCGGGACCTGCACCCACGCGTCGAAGTTGACCTCGCCGATCAGCGACAAGTCGGGCAGCCCGGCGATCTGGTCGGGCAGCGCGGGGTAGCCGAGGTTCCAGCCCTTGGGGTTGGTGCCGCCGGCCGGGCCGGCCTTGACGATCGCCTCCAGGACGATCGCGATCACGGTCGTCACCAGGACGCCGATCAGGATCGCGCCGCGCACGCGCCTGGCGACCAGGATGCCGGTGATCAGCAGCCCGATCACGAACACCAGCGTCGGCCAGCTCGCGATCGAGCCGCCGATGCCCAGCCCGACCGGCACGGTGGTGTTCGCCGCGTCCGGGATGCGCCGCACGAAACCGGCGTCCACCAGGCCGATCAGGGTGATGAACAGGCCGATGCCGACCGCGATGGCGGCCTTCAGCGCGGGCGGCACGGCGCGGAACACCATCGTGCGCACCCCGGTCAGCACCAGGACCAGGATGATCAGGCCGTTGAGCAGCACCAGGCCCATCGCCGCCGGCCAGCTCATCTGCGGCGCGACGCTGACCGCGATCAGCGAGTTGATGCCGAGCCCGGTGGCCATCGCGAACGGGTAGTTCGCCACGACGCCCATCAGGATCGTCATCACCCCGGCGATCAGCGCGGTCACGGGCGCCACCTGCGGGACCGGCAGGATGTTGCCGAACAGGTCCTTGTGCGCGCCCGCGTCCTGCGCCGAGAAACTGCCGATGATCAGCGGGTTGAGCACCACGATGTAGGCCATCGTGACGAACGTGACCAGCCCGCCGCGCACCTCGCGGCCGACGCTCGACCCGCGTTCGGTGATCTTGAAGAACCGGTCGAGCCCGGTCCTGCCGCCCTGCTCAGCCAATGCAACCTGCCTTACCTGCTGCTCCTGCGATGACCCGCGGGTAGCCTTCCTGACGTGGCCGATCCGATCAACGCCGGGGATGTTAAACGTCCGTTGCTTCCGGTGCCCGAGTTGCCTGAGCGACTGGTGGTGCTCTACCCGGTCGTCGTGGTCGGCACACTCGTGTGGTTCACCGGGTTCGTCGTGCTCGGCGCGCTGCGCGTGTTCGGCGCCGGCGGGCCGGCGGACGTGTGGATGTGGACCTGCCTGGCCGGCGGCGTCCTCGGGCTGATGGGGATGGGCATCATGAGCTGGCAGCGCTGGGCCCGCCGCCGCGGTTCGCGGAGCGCCCAGACGGGCCTCTAGAGCGTGTCCTGTACGGACACGGCCTAGAGCAGGAAGGTCGTCGTCGCGGGGTCGTTCAGCACGGCTTCGACCAGGTGGCGGTCCGACCAGCGGCCGGTGGCCCAGGCGAACGCGCGGGCCAGCCCTTCGGGTGAGTCCTCCGCGTGATGTTCCCCGTGAAACGTCCCACTTTCGACCCACCACGGCGTGGCGCGCTTGACTCCGTCGACCTCCACGGTCAACTCGTCGTGCACCACGAGCCCACCCTCGGGCAGCGGGATGCCCAGCAGCTCCGCCGCCAGGACCAGCGCGGTCATCTCCGGCCACGGCACGAACTCGCCCGCGCTGCTGACCCGGGCGTCCGCGTGCTCGGACAGCAGCGCGATGTCCAGCAGCTCGGCGAGCGCGGCCACGTCCGCGCCAGGCGAGGCGGCGACCAGGCGTTCCGGCGCCCACACCGCACCCAGCCAGGGCAGGTCGAGCACCGCGGCCCGCTCGGCGTCGACCACGGACCCGTCGACCGTGCGCACCCGCTCCGGCGCGTCCAGCTCGCTCCACTCCAGGTCGGCGGCGGCCAGCACGGCGTGCGCGCGCAGGATCAGGCCCGGCGGGATCTCCCGGTCCGGGTCGCCGAGCCGGTCGAGCAGGTCGGCGGCGTCGTCGAGGTCGCGCACGGCCAGCTCCGACCGGACCCCGGCGGCGGCCAGCACGTCCGGGCGCACCCCCACGTCGGGCACCGGGTCGTAGAGACCGGTCAGGCCGTCCGCGTCCGGCAGCCGCCACTCGGCGGGCGGACGACCGGCGAGCAGCGCGTTGCGCTCCAGCCAGGCCGCCGACGGGCTGTCCGGCATCGTCAGCGCCTGCCAGGTCTCGCGCTGCCCGGCGATCAGCCGCAGCGCCCGCGGCCAGGCGTCGTCCGCGACGAGATCGAGGTCGCGGATCTCCGGCAGCTCGTCCTCGCCGGGCACCACCCGGAACTCGTCGAGCACGCCCAGTTCGGTGAGCACCCGCACCGGCCACTGCTCGGCGAAGTCCGCGTCCAGCACCGCGAACGGCCCGTCCTCGTCGAACACCTCCGGGTCGAAGACCTCACGCAGCGGCGAGTTCGGCAGCACCAGCTCGTCGGCCCGGCGCCAGCCGTCCGCCGACGGCAGCGCGAGCGCGCCCAGCCCCTCCGCCGAGGTCTCGGAAACCAGGCGCAGCACGGCTTCCGCGAGCGGGCGGGTGTCCAACCCGGACTCGGCGTCGGCCAGGCTGCGCTCGACCGCCTCGCGCAGCGCGGGCGCGTCGAGCAGGTCGGCGGCCTCCGCCTGCTTCGCGCCGAGGCGCTCCAGCAGCGGGTGCGCCGCCTCCGGGTGCACCAGCCCCAGCCCGCCCACCTCGGCGTCGGCCAGCAGGTCGAGCAGCTCCGACGCGCCGAGCAGCACCGCGCCGCGCGGCCCGGGCAGCGTCCGCCCGTCCGCCAGCGGCACCGGCAGCGCGCCCAGCTCGTCTGCGGTCACCTCGTGGTTGTCCAGCAGCGGCAGGAAGGCGTCGTACAGCGCGCGCCACCACTCCGGGGCCCGGTCCACGCCGATCAGCAGGTCGACCAGGTCGGACACGTCCAGGCGGTCGGCGTCCACGGTCGCCAGGACCTGCGCCGCCTCGTAGCCGCTGATCCCGGCCAGGCCGGGCACGACACCGGCGAGCAGTTCCAGCAGCCGCGGCGACTCGACCGACAGCACCCGGGCGCTCGACGGCACCAGGTCGTCGCCCTCGGCCGCGGGCAGCCACGCCTGCGTCGCCAGCTGGCGCCCCACCAGCTCGCGCAGCTTGCCGTCCACTTCGGACAGCGGGAAACCGGCCTCGGGCACCAGGTCCAGCCGGTCCCCCGGGGCGAGCTTGCGCACCAGCGCCGGGTACTCGCGGGCGGCCGCGGCCAGCGCGGCGTCGGCGCCGGGCAGCACCCGCCGCCGCGACGGCTCCAGCGGCACGGTCGCGATCAGCCGGGCCGGCAACGACAACCGTTCGTCGGTGGGCGTCGGCGCGTGCAGCACGTCCTCGGTCAGCCGCCCGTCGGCCGGCTTCGCCCAGACCACGTTCTCACCGGCCTGGGTCAGCCAGCGGACCGTGCCGGACGGCGTGGTCAGCTCGACGACACCGTCCTCTTCGGACCGCGCCCACTCCGCGCCGGGCGCCTCGATCCGCGCCAGCCACGGCAGGGACAGCAGGAGGTCCTCGGCCTCGTCCGTCAGGCGCGCGAGCAGCTCGTCCGGGTCGACGCCGTCGCGCAGTGGCAGGCGGACCTCGGTGTCGAAGCCGCCGGGCAGGTCCTCGTCCGCCGGCCAGGGCAGCCGCAGCACCGGCACCGCGCCGTCGCGCCCGGCGGCCTCCCTGGTCCGCGTCTCGGAGAAGGCCACCCCACCGGTCCGCGAGATCACCCGCGGTTCGCTGCTGACCGCGAGCACCGCCGCGAAGCCCACGCCGAACTGCCCCACGGTGTCGCCCTGCTTCGCCGACGCGCGCAGCGAAGCCAGCGAAGCGACTCCGGCGGCGTCGAGCGGCGCGCCGGTGTTGGCGACCCGGAGTTCGGCGCCGACGACGGAAACCCGCAGCGTGCCGGGGATCCCGGCGAGCGCGGCGGCGTCGGCGGCGTTCTGCGCCAGCTCGACGAACAGCCGGTCGCGGTAGCCGCCGGTCCGCAGGTCGCCCTCGGCGTTGGTGTCTTCGGTGAACCGGGTCGGCGAGTCCCGCCAGGCCCGCAGCACCGAGGCCCGCAGCGCCTCGGTGCCGAACGGATCACTCAGCTGACTCACTCGCCGTCTCGACGTCCGCGGTGGCGCCCGTCTCGGTCTTCGGCTCCTCGACCGGCTCCATGTCCAGCAGCGAGTCGTCGTAGACCAGCTCGGCGACCGGCACCGACGAGGTCACCTCGACCTCGACCTCGGAGTGCGCGCCGCAGCCGTACTCGACGTGCACGACCGTGCCGTCGGCCGGGGCGATCTCGTTGCCGCACACGCCGAACGCGGCGCGCAGCGAACCGGCGAGCGGGAGGTAGAAGCCGCAGGTGCCGCAGTGGGCCGGCGCGCTGCGCGCCATGTCCGACCGCGGGCCGAACTCGCCGCGGTGCCACCGCGTGGCGGCCTCCTCGCGGCCGAAGCGGGACATGACGTGCACGCGGCCCAGCCCGGCCTCGTGCGCGACCTCCTCGACCGCCGGGTCGTCGGACCGCAGGTACGCCGGGACCAGCCGCGGGTCGTCCTTGTCCGGCGGGAGGATGTCGCCGACGCCGAGGTCACCGGCCCGCACCCGGCGCTCCCACGGCACCCACTGCGGGGCGATCAGGGCGTCCGGGCCGGGCACGAGCACGACCTCGCTCACCGTCACCGGGGTGTCCGGGCCCGCGTTCGCGACCGTCACCGACCAGCGCCAGCCGCGGTAACCGGGCACGTGGGCCTCGAAGAGGTGGCTCGCCGACACCGCGTCCTCACGCGACACGCCGACGTGCGCCCCGACCTGCTCGGCCCCCGCCTCTTCGACCGCGGCCTCGCGCGCGAGATCGACCGCCTCGGCGAGAGCGCGCTCCACGGAGCCGTCGTCCAGGGTGAGCAGCAGCGTCATACCCCAATTGTGCCCCGCGCGCCTCGGGCCGCCGTGTCAGGGTGGAGGGGTGCGCACCCTGATCACCCTGACCCTCGCCACGGTCGTCGCACTCGGTGGCTGCGCGGCCGCGGCACCGCGGGCGCCGGCCACCGTTGCGCAGCTAACGGTGCAGGTGCTGGAGACGCTGCCGCACGACCCGGCGGCGTTCACGCAGGGGCTCGAGTTCTCCGGCGCCACGCTGTACGAGAGCACCGGGCTGGTCGGGCAGTCGTCCGTGCGGGCCGGGGCGCCCGGGCAGCCGCCGGCCACGCGCGTGGACCTGCCCGCGCCGCTGTTCGGTGAGGGCATCACCGTCACCGGCCCGACCCTGTGGCAACTGACCTGGCAGAACGGCGTGGCGATCGAGCGGGACGCGCGGACGCTCGCCGAGCTGCGGCGTGTGTCCTACGACGGCGAGGGCTGGGGGCTGTGCCACGACGGCGGACGGCTGGTGATGAGCGACGGCTCGGACCGGCTCACCTTCCGCGACCCGTCGACGTTCGCGGTCACCGGCGAGGTCACCGCGCATTCCGGCGAGCAGGAGTTCGCACAGCTCAACGAGCTGGAGTGCGTGGGCGGCGCGGTGTACGCCAACGTCTGGAAGACCGACCGGATCCTGCGCATCGACCCGGCGACCGGCGAGGTGACCGCCCAGATCACCGCGGCCGGGCTGCTCACCCCGGCCCAGGCGGCGGCCGCGGACGTGCTCAACGGCATCGCCGCGATCCCCGGCACCGACGAGTTCTTGATCACCGGGAAGCTCTGGCCGGTGATGTTCCGGGTGAAATTCGTCCCCGCTTCCTGATCACCCAGCGCGTCGGCCCAGCAATACGGCAAGATTGACGCGTGCGGCGCAAACGGAAGTGGACACCGGCACCGGGTGCCGGGCAACCGTGGCGCGCCCAGGGGCGCTTCTACCCGGAGTCGTCGGCGGTCCCGAACGCGGACGAGGCGCCGACGAGCGCGTTCCCGGCCGGCGGCCGCACACCGCCGCCACCACCGCGTGGCGCGCGGCCGTTCCCGCCGCGGCAGGGCCCGCCCCCGCCGCAGCGCCCGTGGCAGGGCGAACCGCCGCGCCGTGAACCGCCGCCCCGCCGCACCGAGCCGCTCTACGAGCACTACGACACCGACGGCTACGCGGGCTCCGCGCGCCCGGAACCGGAGCCGGCCGCGGAGCACCGCACCGAGGCGACCGCCGGGCCGCTGCCCCGGATGCCGAAGAAACTGACCGTCACGCGCGTCGCCGCGCTGCGCAGCCGCGAGCTGGGCGGCCGCGCGGTCGGCATGTTCCAGCGCGCGACGAAGGCCGACGGCGCCGACAAGTCCGGTCTCACCTCGCTGACGTACGCGGTGATGCTGAACTACGCCAGCGACGCGGCGATGGCCATCGCGCTGGCCAACACCCTGTTCTTCGCGGCCACCAGCGGCGAGGGCCGCGGCAAGGTCGCGCTGTACCTGCTGATCACCATCGCGCCGTTCGCGCTCGTCGCGCCGGTCATCGGCCCGCTGCTGGACCGGATCCAGCGCGGCCGACGCCTGGCGATGTGCCTCACCTCGGTCGGCCAGGTGCTGATGGCCGTGCTGATGGCGCTGCACTTCAACGACTGGGGCCTCTACCCCGCCGCGCTCGGGAAGATGGTGCTGTCCAAGTCGTTCACGGTCCTCAAGTCGGCGGTCACCCCGCGGGTGGTGCCGCCGGACATCACGTTGTCGAAGACCAACGCGCGGCTCACGGTGTTCGGGCTCGCCGCGGGTGGTGTGTTCGGTGCCATCGCCTCCGGGGTGAACTCGCTGTTCGGGTCGGCGGGCGCGCTGTGGTTCACAGCGGTGATCTGCGTGGCCGGTGCCGTGCAGGCCATGCGGATCCCGGCGTGGGTCGAGGTGACCGAGGGCGAGGTCCCGGCGACGCTCAAGGCCCACCCGGCGAAGAAGAAGAAACGGCAGCCGCTGGGCAGTGACGTGGTGCTCGCCCTGTGGGGCAACGGGACCATCCGCGTGCTGACCGGGTTCCTGATGATGTTCGCGGCGTTCGCCGTGAAGGCGCAGGCGGAGCAGACCGGGCAGAGCCCGTTCATGCAGCTGCTGCTGCTCGACCTGATCGGTGGCGCGGCCGGGCTCGGCGGGTTCGTCGGCAACGCGCTCGGATCGCGGCTGAGCTTCGGGCACCCCAGCCAGGTGATCTTGGGCTGCGCGGGCGCCGCGCTCGCCTCGACGATCCTCGCCGCCGTCATGTCCGGGATCGTCACGGCCGCGATCGTCGGTCTCGTCGGCGCCACGTCGAGCGCGCTGGCGAAGATCAGCCTCGACGCGGTGATCCAGCGCGACCTGCCGGAGGAGTCGCGGGCGTCGGCGTTCGGCCGGTCGGAGACGGTGCTGCAGCTGGCGTGGGTGTTCGGCGGCGCGATCGGCCTGCTGCTGCCGCCGACGTACTGGATCGGGTTCCTGGTGGTGTCGATCCTGCTCGCGCTCGGCCTGGCGCAGACGTTCCTGCTGCAGAGAGGCGCGTCACTCCTGCCCGGTCTGGGCGCGCGGCGGGACCGCAGGCCGGCGCGAACCGGCAACGGGGCCGCTCCCCGCGTGCAGTGACCCGACCCGTAGTGTTTCCGCCATGCGGCGAACTCTGCTGTTGCTGTCGGCCGGGGCGCTGGCGCTGACCGGCTGCTCCGCCCACGTCGGACCGCCCGAGGTCACCTTCTTCGGCGACGGGCGCACCGTCAACGCCGAACCGATCGTGAACTGCGACGCGCTCCTCAAGTCGTGCTCGGAGAACCCGGACGCCGCCGTGACGCTGAAGGTGCGCCCGGGCAAGCCGGTGCAGATCTCCGTGCCGTCCGAGATCGGCGACACGCCCTGGCTGGTGAACGTCCAGTACGCCAACGCCAAGGGCGAGCTGCAGCCGGTGAAGCAGCAGTTCTTCTCGCCCGGGGACAAGCTCGCCTACACCGCGACCGGCGCGGCGCCGGACGACCAGCTGGTGGTCGTCGAGGTGCAGCAGCTCGGCGCTGCTTACGCGGCCGATCAGGCGGGGAACCCCATTCTGGACGAGAACGGGAATCCGCAGCTGGTGGCTCGGGCTTTGTGGTCGCTGCAGGTTGAGCCTGGGGCCTGAGCCGCTACGCGGGTGTTGAGGGCACCGGCTTCGCTTCGCTACGCCCGGATCTGCCCCTCCCGAACCCGATCTTTCAGTGTTCGGTTGCCGAGAAGCGGCGTCAAGGCGGGAAAGCGTGCCTTGACCCCGCTGCTCGGCAACCGATTTGGCTGGGGATCGGGTTGCGGGAGAGGGGTGGCTCGGGCGGTGGGGCCGGTTGCGTTGCCGGGTGCGGCTTCGCTGGGTGGTCGCGGCCGGTCGTGCCCACGTCGCCCCCCTGCTCGGGGGTGTGAGCCGGCTTACGGGTCGAGGTCGCGGGCCACCGCGCGCATCACTTCGGCGATCCGCTTGGTGTTCTTGCGGTCCGGGTAGCGGCCGCGGCGCAGGTCCGGCTGCACCTTCATCTCGAGCAGCTTGATCATGTCCTCGATCAGGCCGTGCAGCTCCTCCGCCGGGCGGCGGCGCGCTTCGGCGACCGAGGGCAGGCTGTCGATCAGCCGAACGGACAGGGCCTGCGGACCACGGCGGCCGTCGGCGACGCCGAACTCCAGCCGCTGGCCGGCCTTGAGTGCCTCGACCCCTTGGGGGAGCGCGGTCTTGCGGATATAGACGTCCTGGCCGCCGTCCTGGGTGACGAAACCGAACCCCTTCTCCGCGTCGTACCACTTGACCTTGCCGGTCGGCACTGCCCTCACCGTTCCTTCGCTCTGAGTAAGTCATCTCGCGTACCGGCGGCACGTGACCGCCTGCACGACGAACGCGCCCTGGGCGTACCCAGGACGCGTATCCACCAGCCTATCCCGGTATGCGCCCTCCGGTGAAGAAGATATGGGTTCTAACCTTGTGCCATGGATACTCCGGCCAAGACTTCCCCGCGCAAGCCGTTCCTCATGCGGCTCGGGATCGGTGTGTTCGCCGTCGGCGTGCTGGCCGTGCTGGCCGTGTTCGTCCTGTTCGCGTTCGGCCTGCGGGACCTCCCGGTGTGGCTGAGCGCCGTCGCCGGGGTGGCCACGCCCCTGGGCATCGCACTGTCGCTCATCTCACTGGTTCGCGAGCACCGGAAAGCGGCTGCCGGCTGAGCCAGCCGGGGAACTCCTCCAGGCTGGAGAAGACCACCTCCGCCCCCGCCTCGAGCAACTCCTCGCGGCTGCAGGGGCCCGTCGTCACGCCCACCGTCGCCGCGTCGGCGGCCAGCGCGCCCCGCACGTCCCCCAGGTGGTCGCCGGCGTAGATCGACGCGCCGTGCTCGCGCAGGGCCACCGCCTTGCCGTCCGACCACAGCTCGCCCACGAGCACGTCGACGGCCAGGCCGAGCGCCTTCACGTGCAGCGCCGCGTTCGGCCCGTACTTGCCGGTGACGACCACCGTGCGGCCGCCCGCGTCGTGCACCGCGGCGAGCGCCTCGTGCGCGCCCGGCAGCGCGACCGTCTCCGGGATCACGATCTCCGGGTACAGCTGGCGGAACCGGTCGACGAGGCCGGTGATCCGCTCCTCGGGCGCGCCGAAGTCACGCAGCACCATGTCCAGCGGCGGGCCCAGGTTGGCGGCGAAGTGCTCACCGTCCAGCGGCAGGCCCGCCTCCGCACCGAGCGCGTTCATCACCGCGACCATGCCCGGCCGCGGGTCGATGAGCGTCATGTCCAGGTCGAATCCGACGACGATCCCCACGCCAACCACGGTAGCCGGACCCTCCGACAGTTCCGGACGCCGTCTCACCTCCGCTTTACAGTGAGCCCATTCGGGTCAACCTGCTTGACATTGCAGCCGCCTGTGTCAAGCTGATTTTGTGACTGAGATCACCGACTCGTTCGCGGAGCGCACCAGGACGTCGCTCCGGGAGATCCTGCTCGACGCGGCGGCCGACATCCTGGCGGCGCGGGGCTACGCGGCCCTGCGGATGGTGGACGTGGCGTCGGCGGCCGGGGTCAGCCGCCAGACGGTCTACAACGAGTTCGGCAACAAGAGCGCGCTCGTGCAGGCGGTCGTCCTGCGCACCACGGGCGAGTTCCTGGACGGCATCCACCACCGGTTCGCCACCGCGCCCGATCTGCTGACCGGCATCCGCGACGCGGTCACCTACACGATCGAGCACGGCCGGGAGAACCGACTGGTCGCTTCCGCGCTGGGCACACCGCAGGGTGAGGACCTGCTGCCGCTGCTCACCACCCGGGGTGAACCGGTCCTGTCCGCGGCGATGGAGGTCGCCGCGTCCCACTACCGGGAGTCCCTGCCCGCGCTGAGCGCCGAGGCCGCGAACCTCCTCGCCGAGACCGTGGTCCGGCTCTCGTTGAGCCACCTGGTGCTGCCGACCCACACCGCGACCGAGGCAGCCGACCTGATCTGCGCCGCGATCGCACCGGCCATCACCCGTTACGCGTCCACAATGGAGTGTGAGCAGCCATGACCGATACGCTTCCCGTGCACCGCACCGGGTTCACCTCGCTGCGCAGGGGCGGGCTGAACTGGGACTCCTTCCCGCTGCGGCTGTTCGTCAAGGGGAACCGCAAGTTCTGGAACCCGGCCGACATCGACTTCAGCCAGGACGCCGAGGACTGGCAGACCCTCACCGACGAGGAGCGCCGGTCGTCGACGTACCTGTGCGCGCAGTTCATCGCCGGCGAGGAGGCGGTGACGGAGGACATCCAGCCGTTCATGAAGGCGATGGCCGCCGAGGGCCGGTTCGGTGACGAGATGTACCTGACCCAGTTCTGCTTCGAGGAAGCCAAGCACACCGAGGTGTTCCGCCGCTGGATGGACGCGGTGGGGCTGACCGAGGACCTGACCTCGTACGTCAGCGAGAACCCGCACTACCGCAAGCTGTTCTACGAGGAGCTGCCCGAGTCGCTGGCCGTTCTGGAGCACGACCCCAGCCCGCTGAACCAGATCCGGGCGAGCGTCACCTACAACCACGTGATCGAAGGCAGCCTGGCCCTGACGGGCTACTACGCGTGGCAGAAGGTCTGCACGACGCGCGGCATCCTGCCCGGCATGCAACAGCTGGTGAAGCACATCGGCGACGACGAGCGCCGGCACATGGCATGGGGCACCTTCACCTGCCGAAGGCACATCGCCGCGGACGATTCCCTGTGGGACGCGGTGCAGCAACGCATGGGCGAGCTGTTGCCGCACGCGCTCGGCATGATCGAATGGGTGCAGAACCAGTTCGAGGAGCCGCGCCCGTTCGACAACGACCCGCAGGAGTTCATCGAATACGCGGCCGACCGAGCACAACGCCGCCTGGGCGCCATCGAATCGGCACGCGGAGTCCCAGTAGGACAGATCGACCTGGACTACTCACCGGAACAGCTGGAAGAAACCTTCGGCGAAGAAGACGCCAAAGCACTAGCGAACGCACTGAGCTGACGGCGCACCAGCGCCGCGCAGTGAACCCAAGGTAGCTGGGTGGTCATCCCGTCGCCTGACACGTGACGATCACCTTGAGCCAGGGCCGCAACCCAGGCCGCCAACCGGCGGCCGACCATGCCAACCTTGCGGGCCTGGCTCAAGGTGATATGCACAAACCGGAAGGCGACGGGATGACCACCCAGCGACCACCTCGCCAAGGCGAGGTTCCTGCATTCCCCGTCATCCCGGAGCCTGCCCGTCCGGCGAGGACATCTCTTGATCTTTAGAGGTGACGTTGGGCAGGCGGGGAGTCCGCCCTTCGGGCGGGAAGCGCCTACGGCGCCGAACGGTCACCTTACGACCACCCCCGCCCCCGATGCCTGATTGTGTTTCAGTCGCCGAGCAGGCGTGTCAAGGCGGGAAAGAGTACCTTGACACGCCTGCTCGGCGACCAAAAGCGGGCTGTGGATCGGGGGCGGGGGAGGTCTGGTTGGGGTAGTCGGTGCTGTTGCGTTGCCGGCCGCCGGTTGTGCAGGGCTGCCGCGCGGCCCCGGGGATGCTCGGTGCTGTCGCGTTGCCGGCCGCCGGTTGTGCAGGGCTGCCGCGCGGCCCCGTGGGGTGGTCGGTGCTGTCGCGTTGCCGGCCGCCGGTTGTGCAGGGCTGCCGCGCGGCCCCGTGGGGTGGTCGGTGCTGTTGCGTTGCCGGCCGCCGGTTGTGCAGGGCTGCCGCGCGGCCCCGGGGATGCTCGGTGCTGTCGCGTTGCCGGCCGCCGGTTGTGCAGGGCTGCCGCGCGGCCCCGGGGATGCTCGGTGCTGTCGCGTTGCCGGCCGCCGGTTGTGCAGGGCTGCCGCGCGGCCCCGGGGGTAGTCGGTGCTGTCGCGTTGCCGGCCGCCGGTTGTGCAGGGCTGCCGCGCGGCCCCGTGGGGTGGTCGGTGCTGTCGCGTTGCCGGCCGCCGGTTGTGCAGGGCTGCCGCGCGGCCCCGGGGGTAGTCGGTGCTGTTGCATTGCCGGGCGGCGGTTGTGCAGGGCTGCCGCGCAGTTGGTTGCCTGCCGGCCCAGCTCTCGTTGCCGGCTTGCGTCTTGTTATTCCAGGTCCAGGATCTTCAGCGCCTTTTCCCGCATCTCGACCTTCCGGATCTTCCCCGTCACCGTCATCGGGAACTCGTCGACGATGTGCACATACCGCGGAATCTTGTAGTGCGCCAGCTTCCCGGTACAGAACTCCCGCAGTGCCTCCGCCGTCAGCGGCTGCGCTCCTTCCCGCATCCGGATCCACGCCATCAGCTCCTCGCCGTAGCGCTGGTCCGGCACGCCGATCACCTGCGCGTCCAGGACATCCGGGTGCGTGTACAGGAATTCCTCGATCTCCCGCGGGTAGATGTTCTCGCCGCCGCGGATGACCATGTCCTTGATCCGCCCGGTGATCTGGATGTAGCCCTCTTCGTCCATCACGCCGAGGTCGCCGGTGTGCATCCACCGCGCCTTGTCGATCACCTCGGCCGTCTTGTCCGGCTGGTCCCAGTATCCGAGCATCACCGAATAGCCCCGCGTGCACAGCTCACCCGGCTCGCCGCGCGGCACCGTCAGCCCGGTCTCCGGGTCGACGATCTTGACCTCCAGGTGCGGCCCGACCCGGCCGACCGTCGACACCCGCCGCTCGATCGAGTCGTCCGACCTCGTCTGCGTGGACACCGGCGAGGTCTCGGTCATGCCGTAGCAATTGGACACCTCGGCCATGCCCATCCGCTCGATGACCTGCTTCATCACCTCGACCGGGCAGGGCGAACCAGCCATGATGCCGGTCCGGAGGCTGCTCAGGTCGTAGTCCTCGAAGCCCGGCTCGGCCAGCTCGGCGATGAACATCGTGGGCACCCCGTACAGCGACGTGCACCGTTCCGCTTCCACCGCCTTGAGCGTGGCCTTCGGCTCGAACGACGGCGCCGGGATCACCATGCAGGCCCCGTGCGTCGTCGCCGCGAGGTTGCCCATCACCATGCCGAAGCAGTGGTAGAACGGCACCGGGATGCAGATCCGGTCCGCCTCCGTGTAGTGGCACAGCTCGCCGACGAAGAAGCCGTTGTTGAGGATGTTGTGGTGCGACAGCGTCGCGCCCTTCGGGAATCCCGTCGTGCCCGAGGTGTACTGGATGTTGATCGGGTCGTCGGCGGACAGGCCCACCTCCGGCAACGCCTTGCCCCGCCCGGACTCCACCAACTCCGCCCACTCGGCCGAACCGAGCAGCACCACCTGCTCCAGCCCGGAGCACCGCGGCCGGACTTCGTCGATCATCGCCGCGTAGTCCGACGTCTTGAACGTGCGCGCCGCCACCAGCATCCGCACCCCGGCCTGGTTCAGCACGAACTCCAGCTCGTGCGAGCGGTAGGCGGGGTTGATGTTGACCAGGATCGCGCCGATCTTCGCCGTCGCGTACTGCAGGAACGTCCACTCGGCACAGTTCGGCGACCAGATCCCGACCCGGTCGCCCTTGACGATGCCGCGCCCGGCCAGCCCGGCGGCCAGGGCGTCGACCTCGGCGGCCAGCTCCCGGTAGGTCCACCGGCGGCCCGAGGCGTACTCCACCAGCGCGTCCCGGTCCCCGAACGCGGCCACGGTCCGGTCGAAGTTGTCACCGATCGTGTCACCCAGCAAGGGCACCTCGGAGATACCCGACGCATAACTCGGCACGGCTGGCATGACGCCTCCTCGGACGCGGTCGACACTGACTGTGACCGAGTCTAGAAATCCCGGCGCGCCCCGGACACCCCCTAGAGTGGGTGGCATGCGGCTTTCGATCGTCGACTCGTTCACCGGCACCCCGTTCGCGGGCAATCCGGCCGGGGTGGTGCTGCTCGACCAGCCGGCCGACCCCGCGTGGATGCAGTCCGTGGCCGCCGAGCTGCGGCACTCCGAGACGGCGTTCGTCGAGGTGTCCGGCGACGGCCCGAAGTCGCTGCGCTGGTTCACGCCGACGGTCGAGGTGGACCTGTGCGGGCACGCGACCCTCGCCGCCGGGCACGTCCTGGGCGGTGAGCAGGTGTTCACGACCCGCAGCGGCGAGCTGCGCACCCGCGCCGCCGACGGGTGGGTCAGCATGGACTTCCCGAGCGACCCGCCCCGCGCAGCCGAAGACGACGTCGTCGGCGCTCTGCCGGGCGTGACGGTCGCGAGCGTCGCACGCGGCAAGTGGGACATCCTGGTCGAGGCCACCGACGCGGCCCAGGTGCGCGAGCTGAAGCCGGACCTCGACGTCATCGCCGGCTGGGACGCGCGCTGCGTGATCGTCACCGCGCCCGCCGACCGGGACGACGCCGACTTCGTCAGCCGGGTCTTCGGGCCCGCCGTCGGCGTGCCCGAGGACCCGGTGACCGGCTCGGCGCACTGCCTGCTCGCGCCGTTCTGGGCGGCGCAGCTGGGCCGCGCCGAACTGGTCGGCGAGCAGGCATCGGAGCGCGGCGGGATCGTCCGGGTCGTGCTGAACGGGGACCGGGTGACGCTGTCCGGGCAGGCCGTCACCGTCGTCAGCGGGGAGCTGCACGCCTGATGCGACTCGTCCTGAACCTGATCTGGCTGGTGTTCGCCGGCTTCTGGATGGCCCTGGCGTACGTGGTCGCGGGGATCATCTGCTGCGTCCTGATCATCACGATCCCGTTCGGCATCGCGTCGTTCCGCATCGCGAACTACGCGCTGTGGCCGTTCGGCCGGACGATCGTCGACCGCCGCGACGCCGGGGCCGGGTCCCTGCTCGGCAACGTCATCTGGATCGTCTTCGCCGGGTTCTGGCTCGCGATCGGCCACATCGTCACCGGGATCGCCCTGTGCGTCACGATCATCGGGATCCCGCTCGGGCTGGCGAACTTCAAGCTCATCCCGGTCTCCCTGATGCCGCTGGGCAAGACGATCGTGCCGGTCGACCGCGGCACCGAGGCGTACTACCGCCCCTGACCGAGCCAGGTCGTGCACGCCGCCCGGAGCGCCTCGGCACCCTGCGGCGCCACCCACGCCACGTGACCGTCCGGGCGGATGAGGACGGCGTCCGGAACGGGCTGCGTGCACTTGGCGGCGACGAGATCGAGACGACCCGGCCAGCTCCGAGCGCCCGCGGCCAGTTCCGGATCGCCGGCGAGGTCGAGCAGCACCGCCCGGCCCGGGTGCAGCAGGGTGAACAGCCGGGTCGCACCGCGCTCGGTGACCAGGTCGAGGTCGGGAACCCGCCGTCCCAGCAACGGATCCGCGTCGCCGAGCGGGTAGCGGACGTCCAGCGCGGAGATCATGCCCGCGAGCGCGGAGTTCACGTCGTCGATCTCGATCAGCCCGGCGAACACCTCCCGCAGCGCCTCGGTCTGCGCGCCCGGGCGGCCCAGCGCGGTCTGGGCCCGCGTGTTGTGCAGGACCCGGTGCCCCACCGGGTGCCGCTCCGCGTGGTAGGTGTCCAGCAGGGACTCGGGCGCGTGGCCGCGGACGACCGCGGCGAGCTTCCAGCCCAGGTTGACCGCGTCCTGCACCCCCGTGTTCAGCCCCTGCCCGCCGGCCGGGTAGTGGATGTGCGCCGCGTCCCCGGCGAGCAGCACGCGGCCCCGCCGGTAGTCCGCGGCCTGCCGGGCGGCGTCACCGTACCGGGAGATCCAGCGGGGGCTGTGCATCCCGAAGTCGGTGCCCGCGATCTTGACCAGTGACTCCCGCAGCCGGTCGGCCGTGACCGGCTCGTCCCGGCCGGCCACCCGGTCGTACTCGGTCGTCATGACGCGGTACCAGCCCGGTTCGAACCCCAGCACCGAGAAGTCGCCGTGCTCGGTGCGCCGCATGAAGACCGGCTCGCCGGGCGGGTCGGTGAGTTCGACGTCGCCGAGCAGCGCGGTGAGGGTCGCCGGGGTGCCGGGGAACTCGATACCGGCGAGCCTGCGGACGGTGCTGCGCCCGCCATCGCACCCGGCCAGGTAGGCCGCGTCGAAGGTGGTGCCGTCCGCCACCGCGACCTCGACGCCGTCGGCGCCCTGCCGGACCCCGGTCACCTCCGACGACCAGCGCACCCGCACCCCGAGTTCGGCGGCCCACTGTTCGAGCAGCTGTTCCACCTGGGTCTGCAACAGGTTCAGCACGAACGGGTACCGTGTCGGCAGCCGGCTGAAGTCCAGCCACAGCCCGGAAAAGTGCCCCACGTTCCGGGGGCGGCCGGGCGTCAGGAACCGGTCGGCGACACCCCGCTGGTCCAGGACTTCCAGGGTGCGCGCGTGCAACCCGCCCGCGCGTGACTCGCCGCGGCGCCCGGGCAGCCGGTCCAGCACCGTCACGTCCACGCCGGCCCGGCGCAGCTCGCAGGCCAGCATCAGACCGGTCGGCCCGCCGCCGGCGATCACCACATCCGTCATCACGCTCTCCTCTCTAACATGATTAGAGAGTTCTCTACTTCTGTTAGAGTGTCAAGCCGTGGCGATCAACCCCGAGGTCATCGCGCGGACCGCGCTGCGACTGCTCACCGACGTCGGCCTCGACGGGCTCACCATGCGCGTGGTGGCGACGGAACTGGGCGTGCGGGCCCCGACCCTGTACTGGCACGTGAAGAACAAGCAGGAACTGCTCGACGCGATGGCGACAGCGATCCTCCTCGAAGCCCTGGACGGCCTGGAGGCCCCGGGCGCAGGCGTCACCTGGGAGGAGTGGCTGGCGGACAACGCCCGGCAGCTGCGGCGCACGATGCTGCGCTACCGCGACGGGGCGCGCGTGCTGGCGGGCACGAACACCGCGCACCCGGCGATGTTCCGGTTCGTCGAACTCACCCTGCGCACGCTGCGGGACGCCGGCTTCACGCTGGACGACGCCGCGGAGGCCTACCCGACCCTGCTGAACTACACGATCGGCTTCACCATCGAAGAACAGGCCCGCACCGGCGTCGCCTACGAAGGGGACAACCCGTACGAACCGGACCGGCTGGAGCGCATGGTGGACGGCGACCAGTTCCCGCTGAGCGCCCGTCTGGTGCGGCGCCTGTTCAGCCCGGACACCGACGCCGCCTTCGAGGCCGGGCTGGACATCGTCCTGACCGGCATCCGCACGAAGTACGGCATCGGCACCTGATCACTCGGACACGAGTGCCCGCAACAACTCGACCAACGATTCCTGCCTGTCCCGGTCCAGGGACACCAGCGGCGAAGTCCGGTTGAGGCGCTCCAGCACCCCGGAGCGCGCCTGGACTCCGGCGTCGGTCAGCACGATCTCCTTGGCGCGCCGGTCGGTGGGGTGCGGCCGCCGCCGCACCAGCCCCTGGTCCTCCAGGCGGTCGATCACGAACGTCGCGTTCGAGGCCTCGCACGACATCCGGCTCGCCAGTTCGCGCGCCGTGATCGGCTCGGACAGCTCGCGCAGGGCGACGACCTGCGCCGGCGTCAGGCCGACCTCCTCCCCGACCCGGCGGACCTGCACGTCGAGGCGGCGGGCGAACTCGTGCACCAGCTTGCACACGTCGCGATCGATCTCGACATCCGCCATGCCACGAGTCTAGCGAAGATGGTTCGAGCTATGGTAGTTCTAGCTCGTATTATTACAACTCGAACCTTCTTGGGGGTGGACAGTGCCGTTGTCCGTGTTCTCGCTGATGCTCGTGGTCTTCGGGCTCACGACCGGCGAGTTCGTGATCGCCGGGCTCGTCCCGGACGTGGCGGCCGGGCTGTCGGTGTCCGTGCCGGCGGCCGGGTTGCTCGTGAGCGCCTACGCGGTCGGCATGATCGTCGGTGGTCCGGTCGTCACCGTGCTGACCGCGCGCATCGGCCGGAAACCGCTGATCATCGGGCTCGTCGCGGTGTCCGTGCTGGGCAACCTGGGATCCGCCGTCGCGCCGGGGTACGCCGTCCTGCTGCTGTCGCGGTTCGTCGCGGGCCTGATCGTCGCGACGTTCTTCGCGGTCGCGATCACGACCACGGCGGCGATGGCGCCGGAGGGCAGGCAGTCGAGCATGATCGCCAAGGTCGCGCTGGGCATGAACCTCGGCATCATCCTGGGCACCCCGCTGGGCACGTTCGTCGGGCACCACGCCGGGTGGCGGGCCACGTTCGTCGCCGTCGCCGCGATCACGCTGCTCGCGCTGCTGCTGGTGCTGCGGTTCGTGCCGGCGTTCCCCGCGGCGGGCGGGTCGGCCGTGCGCGACCTCCGTGTGCTCGCGGATCGCGAGGTGCAGCTCGGGATCGTCCTGACGGCCGTCGGGAACCTCGGCGTCGTCACCGTCTTCACCTACATCGCCCCGCTGCTGACCGACGTCGCCGGGTTCGCCGCGGACGCGGTGCCGGTGCTGCTGCTGGTGTACGGCGCCGGCGCGGTGATCGGGAACCTGCTCGGCGGGCGGCTGGCGGACCGCGCGCTGATGCCGTCACTGGCCTGGATGCTGACCGCGCTGGCCGGCACCCTGGTGCTGTGGTGGCTCGCCGCGGACAACCGGGTGGCGGTGGCGGTCCTGACGTTCGTCCTCGGCGCGCTGGCGTTCGCGATCATCCCCGGGATGCAGACGCGGGTGCTCACGGCGGCGGGAGCGGCGCCCACGCTGGCGATCGCGGTGAACGCCTCCGGGTTCCAGCTCGCCGCGGCCTTCGGCGGATGGCTGGGCGGCGGGCTGATGGCGGGCGCCGGGCCACGCGCCCTCTACCCGGCGGCCGCCCTGACCACCCTCGCCGGCCTGGGTATCGCACTGGCGATGCTGCGCCGCGACCGGGCGAAGACGGTCAGTCCTCCGGCTGCCACGGCAGCGGAACGATGAGGCAGGGCCCGCCGACGAACAACCCGCCGTCGATGCCCAGCACCTTGCCCCCGGCGTACAGGTAGGGCGCCTCGATCTGGCTGGGGTGGATCCCGAGCTGGTCGGCGATCACGCTGTGCCCGTGCACGATCCGCTCGCCGCCGAGCTGCTCCAGCAGGTAGTCGGCGATGTCCGGGCCGTGCGGCCCGCGGAAGGCGTAGCGCGTCGTCATGCGGCGCCACACGTCCCACCACTCCACCAGGTCCTCACCGGCCAGGATCTCCCGCACGGTGGTGTTGATGTCCTCGGCGTCGTCGCCCCAGTCGAGGTATTCGACGGTGTCCGAGTGCATCAGCAGGTGGTTCGCGGCGTGCGCGACCAGCGGGCGGCTGGTCAGCCACTCGACGTGCTCGTCGGTCAGCGCGTCCTGATCGGACAGCTGCCCGCCGTTGATCTCCCAGCTGCGGGCGAAGCTGCGCGGCCCGAAATCGGACGGCACCTCGGTGTCGCCGAACCGGTGCATGCCCAGCAGCAGGATCTCGTGGTTGCCGAGCAGCGTCCGCGTCGACCCGCCCGCCTCGGCGGCCTGCCGGTGCAGCCGCATCACGAGGTCGATCACGCCGATCCCGTCCGGGCCGCGGTCGACGAAGTCGCCGAGGAACCACAGGTGCGCCTGCCCACCGGACCAGTCACCGGCCTCGTCGACCAGCCCGGCCCGGCGCAACGCGGCCGCCAGCTCGTCCCGGTGCCCGTGCACGTCGCCGACGACGTAGGTGCGGGCATCGGGGCGCTGGTGGTCGTCCATCCCTCGACGATAGGCGGTTGCCGCAGGTCAGGTGAGCACCGCCCCGTCCCCGAACGGGTCCTGGGTGCGGCCGACCAGATCCGCGATCGAGTCGAGCACCAGCGTCGGCCGGTACGGGTACCGCTCGGCCGACTCCTTCGTCGAGATGCCGGTGAGCACCAGGATCGTCTGCAGCCCGGCCTCGATCCCGGAGTGCACGTCGGTGTCCATCCGGTCGCCGATCATGACCGTGCCCTCGGAGTGCGCGCCGAGGGTGCGCAGCGCCGAGCGCATCATCAGCGGGTTCGGCTTGCCCACGAAGTACGGCTGCCGCCCGGTGGCCCGCTCGATGAGGGCGGCTATCGACCCGGTGGCCGGCAGGCTGCCCTCCAGGCTGGGCCCGGTGGCGTCCGGGTTGGTCGCGATGAACTTCGCCCCGGCCTCGATGAGCCGGATGGCACGGGTGATCGCGGTGAAGCTGTACGTGCGCGTCTCGCCGAGCACGACGTAGTCCGGGTCGCGGTCGGTGAGCACGTACCCGGCCTCGTGCAGCGCGGTGGTCAGCCCGGCCTCGCCGATGACGAACGCCGACCCGCCGGGCCGCTGGCTGTGCAGGAACTTCGCGGTGGCCAGCGCGGAGGTCCAGATGCGCTCCTCCGGCACGTCCAGCCCGGTGCGCAGCAGCCGCGCCCGCAGGTCCCGCGGGGTGTAGATGGAGTTGTTGGTCAGCACCAGGAACGGGGTGTCGTTGGCCCGCAGCTCGGCGAGGAACTCGTCGGCGCCGGGCACCAGGTGCTCCTCGTGCACCAGCACGCCGTCCATGTCGGTCAGATACGTCCAACGGCTCATGCCTGAAGACTAGCCGGGTGCACCGTCACCGCGGTGGCCTTGATCGCGAGCCGGACCGGCACGCCCGGCTCCAGACCCAGGTCGGCGACCGCGGCCGGGGTGAGGTCCGCGGACAGACCCGCCGCCCAGCCCGCACCCGCGGCCCGCACCCGGATCACCGGTCCGTGTGGTTCGAGCGCGCCGACGACCGCCGCGATCGTGTTGCGCGGGCTGCCGTGCGGGCCGTCGTCGGCGGGGTGGACCGACACCGCGCTGGGCTCGAAGACCGCCACGGCGGGCTCGTTCTCGACCGCGTCCGGCGCCAGGATCCCGGCCACCACCGCGCCGTCCGCGGTCCGCAGCCCGCCCTCGACCGCGGTGCCGGGGACCAGGTTGAGCCCGGCGATCCGCGCGGTGAACGCCGTCCGGGGCGCGGCCAGCACCTCGCGCGTCGGACCGCGTTCGACCACCCGGCCGGCGGACAGCACGACGACGTGGTCGGCCAGGGCCAGCGCGTCCAGCGGATCGTGGGTGACCAGCACGGTCGCCCGGTGCGGGTCGGCGGCCAGCACGCGGCGCAGCAGGCCGCGGATCGCCGGGGCGGCGTCGACGTCGAGCGCCGCCAGCGGCTCGTCGAGCAGCAGCAGGTCCGGGTTGCCGGCCAGGGCGCGGGCGACCGCGACGCGCTGCGCCTGGCCGCCGGAGAGCTGCCCGGGCTTGCGGTCGGCGAACTCGGCGGCGTCCACTTCGGCCAGCCAGTGCCGGGCGATCTCCCGCGACCGCGCGCGGCTCGCGCCCTTGGACCGCGGCGAGAACGCGACGTTGTCCACAACGGACAGATGCGGGAAGAGCAGCGCGTCCTGCGACAGCAGCCCGACCGCCCGGTCGTGCGCCGGGAGGTCGTGCAGGTCCCGGCCGCCGAGGGTGATCACGGCGTGGTCCGGGCGGAACAACCCGGCCAGGCAGCCGAGGATGCTGGACTTGCCGGAGCCGTTCGGGCCCAGGATCGCCAGCACGCTCCCGGCCGGCACGTCGAAGTCCACGGACAGGCCGAAGGTGCCGCGCGTCAGCTCGATCTCGGCGTGCAGGCTCACCGCGCGGTCCCCTCCAGCGCCCGCGGCCGGGCGACCGCGATGACCACGATCGCGACGACGATCAGCAGCAGCGCCAGCGCGACCGCGCTGTCCACGTCGACCTCGGCCTGCGTGTAGACCTCCAGCGGCAGCGTCCGGGTCACGCCCTCGAGGCTGCCGGCGAAGGTGATGGTGGCGCCGAACTCGCCCAGCGCGCGGGCGAAGCTGAGCACCGCGCCCGAGCCGAGCGCGGGCATCAGCAGCGGGATCGTGACGCGGCGGAACACCGTCCACGGCCGGGCGCCGAGCGTCGAGGCGATCTGCTCGTAGCGGTCCCCACCGCTGCGCAGCGCGCCCTCCAGGCTCACCACGAGGAACGGCATCGCGACGAACGTCTGCGCGATGATCACCGCGGTCGTGGTGAACGGGATCTGCACGCCACCGGTGACGCTCAGCAGGTAGCCGAGGAACCCCTTGCGGCCCAGCAGGTAGAGCAGCGCGAGCCCGCCGACGACGGGCGGCAGGACCAGCGGCAGCAGCACGATCGCCCGCAGGATCCGGATGCCGGGCACGGTCGAGCGGGCGAGCACGACCGCGAGCGGCACGCCGAGCACGATGCACGCGAGCGTCGACACGGCCGCCGTCTCCAGCGACAACCGCAGCGCGGCGAGCGAGGCGTCGGTGACGATCAGGCCGGGAACGCGGCGGAGGTCGGTCCGCACCAGCAGACCGACCACCGGCAGCACGACGAGCGCGAGGGCGAGCGCCGCGGGCACCCACAGCACCCACGGCACCCGCCGGGTCCTACGGAGCGCCAAAACCGGCCTTCCGCAGCTCGGTCCGGCCCTGCTCGCCCAGCACGAACGCGACCCACTGCTTCGCGAGTTCGCTCTGCGGCGCGTCCTCGACGACGGCGATCGGGTAGGAGTTGATCGCCGCGGCCGCCTCCGGGAAGTCGACCCGGTCGACCTTGCCCGCGGCGCTGGCGGCGTCGGTCACGTAGACCAGGCCGGCGTCCGCGTCCCCGGTCTGCACCTTGTTCAGCACCTGCTTTACGTCCTGCTCCTCGCTGGCCGGCTTCAGCGTGACACCGGTACTCCGCTCGACCTTCTCCGTCGCGGAGCCGCACGGCACCTGCGGCGCGCAGACCACGACGGTCAGGCCGTCCTTCGCGAGATCCGCGAAGCTCGTGATGCCCTTCGGGTTGCCCGGCGCGACCGCGATGGCCAGCCGGTTCGTCGCGAACACCGACGGCGAGCCGTCGATCACCCCGGCCTGCACGGCCTTGTCCATGTTGGTCTGGTCGGCCGAGGCGAACACGTCGGCCGAGGCGCCGTTGGACAGCTGCTGCACGAGCGCGGACGAGCCGGCGAAGTTGAACTTCACGTCGGTGCCCGGGTGGCTGCTCTCGAAGGCCGTCTCCAGCGCGGTGAACGACTCGGTGAGCGAGGCGGCGGCGAACACGGTCAGCGTCCCGCTCTCGCTCCCGCCCGACGAGCCGCAACCGGCGACCAGCAACGCGACCGCGACCAGGGCGCCTGCCTTCGTCAACTCTGTCCTCCCGGAGTCTCGACGACCACCGTGGTCGCCTTCACCACCGCGACCGCCAGCGCCCCCGGCTTGAGGCCGAGCTCGCGCACCGCTTCGGCGCTCATCAGCGACACCACGCGGAACGGGCCGCACTGCAACTCGACCTGGGCCATCACCTTGTCCACGACCACGTCGGTGACCAGGCCGACGAACCGGTTGCGGGCCGACCGGCCGACGCCGGAGGGGTCGTGGGGCCGCGCGGCCTGTTCCCGCGCGAACGCGGCCAGCTCCGCGCCGTCGACGACCTTGCGGCCGGCGCCGTCGGTGGTGGCGGTCAGCTGCCCGCCCCGCACCCAGCGCCGGACGGTGTCGTCGCTGACGCCGAGCAGTTCGGCGGCCTCGGATAACCGGAATTGCGGCATGCGGAGGACATTACTTCCGCATTTGCGGAAAAGCTACGGGTTGCCGCCGAGAACGTCCTCCCGCATCAAGGCGAGCAGTTCGTTCTGGTAGCGCTCGATGACCTCGCGTTCGGCCGGGCCGAACTTCTCCAGCACCTTCTCGGTGACCACGAGCGCCGACTCGAACAGCGGCGCCACCTTCTCCTCGTCCACCGGCAGCACCTCGACCAGGACCTTGCGGCGGTCCTTGGCGTCCCGCACCCGGCGGACGAATCCCGCGCGCTCCAGGCGATCGATCACCCCGGTGACCGCGCCGGTGGACAGACCGGTGAGCTTGGCGATCTCGCCCGCGGTCAGCGGCCCGTCGGCGCGGGCGGCCAGGTCGAGGGCCTTGTGGTCGGTGGCGGACAGGCCCATCTTCTCGGCGATCTGGGCGTGCCGGAGGACGGCGAGGGTGCTGCTTTCGCGGCCGATCTCGGCGAACCGCGCCAGCACGTCGCGCGGCACCGGGTACCTTTTTTCCTCCGGCATCCGGCGCGTCCCTTCCCAAGTCGTCTGCGCGGTTGAAACACTCTGCTTCCGAGACATTCTAGTGAGGATCGGCCGGACGGTCGGCGGGTTAGGCTGGTGTCAATGAGTGCGGTAGATCTCGGGCTCCCCCGCGTGCCGGGCACACGCGGAACCACGCAGCCCCGCCCCGACAACCCCGCCCTCGTCGACACGTTCGGCCGTGTGGCCACGGACCTGCGCGTGTCGCTGACCGACCGCTGCAACCTCCGCTGCACGTATTGCATGCCGGCCGAGGGCCTGCCCTGGATGCCGGGCGACGAGGTGCTCACCGACAGCGAACTGGTGCGGCTGCTGCGGATCGCGGTCGAACGGCTCGGGGTCACCGACATCCGGCTCACCGGCGGTGAACCGCTGCTGCGGCCCGGGCTCGAGCACCTGGTCGCCGAGATCACGGCGTTGCGCCCGCGGCCCCGGCTGTCCATGACCACCAACGGGATCGGGCTCGCCAAGCGCGCCCGCGCGTTCGCCGAGGCGGGTCTGGACCGGATCAACATCTCGCTCGACACCGTCGACCCCGAAACGTTCGCGAAGATCACCCGGCGCGACCGGCTGAGCCACGTGCTGGACGGCCTCGCCGCCGCGCGCGCCGCCGGGCTGGACCCGGTGAAGGTCAACGCGGTGCTGCTGCGCGGGATCAACGAGCACGAGGCCGCCCCGCTGCTGCGGTTCTGCCTCGAGCACGGCTACCACCTGCGATTCATCGAGCAGATGCCGCTGGACGCCCAGCACGGCTGGAACCGCGCCGACATGGTGACGGCCGAGGAGATCTTTTCCTTGCTCAGCAAGGAGTTCACGCTCTCGCCCAGCCCGGAGGCACGCGGCGGGGCGCCCGCGGAGCGCTGGCTCGTCGACGACGGGCCGGCCGACGTCGGGATCATCGCGTCGGTCACGCGGCCGTTCTGCGCGGCCTGCGAGCGCACCCGGCTGACCGCCGACGGCGCCGTGCGGTCGTGCCTGTTCAGCAACGACGAGACGGATCTGCGGGCGCTGTTGCGCGGCGGCGCCGGCGACGAGGAGATCGCCCAGGCCTGGCGGATGACGATGTGGGACAAGCTGGCCGGCCACGAGATCAACGACGCCGGCTTCGCCCAGCCGATCCGGCCGATGAGCGCGATCGGGGGATGAGTCTTGACCGTCAGCGTCCTGGTGCGCTATTTCGCGTCCGCGCGCGCGGCCGCGGGCGTGGAAGAAGAGGTACTCCAGTTGCCGGCGGGCGCCTCGGTCGCCGAGGCCGTCGTCGCTCTCCGTGATCGCCATCCGGAGACCCTGCCCCGGATCCTCCAGGCGGCCAGCTTCCTCGTCGACGGGGTGGCCGTCCGCGACCCCTCACGTCCCCTCCCGGAGGGGGCCGAACTCGACGTGCTGCCGCCCTTCGCGGGCGGTTGAACGAGGTTCACGAATGGTCCAACCGCGCCAAAACGACGTGACCCAGACCTCACGATCGGTGAAATATCTCGACTTGGAAACGGCCAGGTAACGGCGCGCTGACCAGGAGAAACGACGAGATCGGCACAGGTTGCTCGATGTTACTGTGATGTAGGTCACACGTCGAATAATTTCCGATCACGCTCGCCGTTACGTACCGTCGCTTTTCGGCTGGCCCCGACCGGCCACGGCAACACCGGGATTCCGAGCGCCAAGTCCTGTCCGGCGGAATCCCGGACCAAACCCCGAGCGAAAGAAGAT
This sequence comes from Amycolatopsis ruanii, assembly GCF_003385175.1. Classification (NCBI taxonomy): domain Bacteria; kingdom Bacillati; phylum Actinomycetota; class Actinomycetes; order Pseudonocardiales; family Pseudonocardiaceae; genus Amycolatopsis; species Amycolatopsis ruanii. The sequence continues at coordinate 36,793 of NZ_PQHY01000029.1, read as the reverse complement.
CTTCCGGACAGGGACGAAGAGGGTCGGACCCGAGCGTTCCGCGAAGGCCCGATTGGCTCGCCCGGACCCCGCCGGGTGGAGCAGGACCCGTTCCCGGGTTCGCCTCGCAGCATGGCTCGTCGGCGCGAAGATCGAGTTGATGGAATGTCCTACCGAGGCAAGCACCGCAAGATGTCCCCCGCCGCTCGCAACATCGCCCGAGTCGCTGTCGCGGGTATCGCGGTCGGCACCCCGCTGGCGATCGCCGCGACCCCCGCGCAGGCCGCCAGCGTCAACTGGGACGCCATCGCGCAGTGCGAGAGCGGTGGCAACTGGAGCACCAACACCGGCAACGGCTACTACGGTGGTCTGCAGTTCTCCGCCAGCACCTGGAAGGCCTACGGCGGCACCGGCAACCCGGCGAACGCGTCGCGTGAGCAGCAGATTGCCGTCGCCGAGCGCGTCCTGCAGGGCCAGGGCATCGGCGCCTGGCCGGTGTGTGGCAAGAAGGCCGGCTCTTCGGCGAGCTACAAGGGCAGCAACACCCAGGGCTCGACCCAGAAGAAGGCCGCCACGCCGAAGAAGAAGACCACCACCACCGCTCCGAAGAGCACGCCCAAGAAGAGCACCCCGGCTCCGGCGGTGAGCGTTCCGACCTCCAACCCGAACGGTGACTACACCGTGGTGGCCGGCGACACGCTGTCCGAGATCGCCAAGAAGTTCAACGTCGAGGGCGGCTACCAGAAGCTCCAGGAGCTGAACTCGCAGTACATCTCGAACCCGAACCTGATCCTGGTCGGGCAGAAGATCGCCACGAAGTGACGCTGGGGGTGTCCGGCCGCCCCACCGCAATCCCCCGGGCGGTGGGGCGCCGGCACCCTGGCGGTTCGGGTTCTCGTGACCCGTACCCGCCCGCGTCCGGCCCTCAGGGCCGTTGGCCTGCTCCGTCCCGCCCCAGTCGGTTCGGGTAGGTCCCCGGGGGGCCACCACGGCCAGGGAGTCGACCGACGCGAGCCGCCCCAGCGGTTCCGGGCAGGGCGCCCCGATCCGCCGTGATCAGGGGGAAGTTGACCCACTCGTCTGCGCCCCAGCGCTTCGGGCAGGCTCCCAGGCCACCACGGTCAGGGAGTCCGCCCACTTGAGCCGCCCAGCGGTCCGCGCAGGTCCCCTCAGGCCACCACGGCCAGGGAGTCGACCGACGCGAGCCGCCCCAGCGGTTCCGGGCAGACCCCTAGGCCGCCCCGATCAGGGGAAGTTGGCCTGCTCGTCCCGCCCCAGCGGTGTGAGCAGGCTCCCGCGGTCCGCCGCGATCAGGGGGAGTTGACTCACTCGTCCGCGCCTCAGCGCTTCGGGCAGGCCCCTCATGCCACCACGGTCAGGGCGGTGACCCGCTTGAGCCGCCCAGCGGTTCCGGGCAGGCCCCCAGGCCGCCTGATCAGGGGGAGTTGACCCACTCGTCCGTGCCATCGGTGAAGTGCTGGTGCTTCCACACCGGCAACTGGGCCTTCACCTCGTCGACGAGCTCGGCGCAGGTCGCGAAGGCCTCGGCACGGTGGTCGGCGGAGACGGCGCAAGCCAGCGCCACGTCCCCGATCTCGAGCGCCCCAACCCGATGGCTGACAGCGACGGCCCGAACCCCCCTCGGGCGGCCGGCAACCTGAGCCACCACGCGGGCGAGAACGTCCCCCGCAGTCGGGTGCCCCTCGTAGAAGAGCGCCTTGACGCCCTTCCCCCCATCGTGGTCCCGGACGACACCACCGAAGGTGACAACCGCCCCGGCGGCCTGATCATCCACGAGGGCAGCATGCTCCTCGACGGACAAGGCCCGATCCGTCACCTCGGCCCGCACGATGCGCGTGGCCGCCGATTCCGCGCTCACCGCGCCCTGGAGGTCGGCAGCGTCCGATCCCGCCCCAGCCCCCTCCGGCGCCTCAGCACCAGCCTGAGGACCGTCCACGGCGCTCCCGGCGTCAGCCTGGGCACCCGGCGCAGCTGCGGCACCAGCCGCCTCAGAACCTCCAGCGGCCGCACCCCCCACTCCGGCACCCGGCTCAGCCGCCTCCAAGCCGTTCGCGGCCACCGGGCCGTCCGCGCTCGTCACCGTGGCCCCCGCAGCGGCCGCCTCCCCGGCCGGACGCGGGTGGTCGCCACCCGCGAGCTGGTCCACCGCGTGCATCAGCACCCCGTCGAGCACGCCGAGCCCGTCCGTCACCCCGCCGCGCGAGCCGGGCAGGTTCACCACCAGCGTCCGGCCCGCCACGCCGGCCAGGCCCCGCGACAGCACCGCCGTCGGCACCTTCGGCAGCCCCGCCGACCGGATCGCCTCCGCGAGCCCCGGCAGCTGGTGGTCCAGCAGCGGCGCCGTCACATCCGGCGTGCGGTCCGTCGGCGACACCCCGGTCCCGCCGGTCGTGATGACCACCTGCACGTCGTCACGCAGCGCCTCGCGCAGGGCCTGGGCCACCGGGTCACCGTCGGGCACCACCCGCGGCTCCGGCACGTCGAACCCGCGCTCCCGCAGCCACCCGACGATCACCGGCCCCGTGTGGTCCGCATACACCCCCGCCGACGCCCGGTTCGACGCGACGATCACCCGTGCCGTGCGCTTCTCGTTGCTCATGGCCGCTCCCAGACACCGGACTTGCCACCGAGCTTGCGCTCCAAACGGACCCCGTCCAACGTGGCTGCGGGATCGACGGCCTTGATCATGTCGTGCACGGTGAGCCCCGCGACGGCAACCGCCGTCAGCGCCTCCATCTCGACCCCCGTGCGATCGGTGGTCTTGACGGTCGCCGTGATGCGCACTTCCGCCGGCCCCAGGTCGAACTCGACCGTCACGCCGGACAGGGCGATCTGGTGGCACAACGGGATCAGCTCCGGGACCTTCTTGGCCCCCATGATCCCGGCGATCCGCGCGGTCGCTAGAGCGTCACCCTTGGGCAGGCCGTCGCGGGACAGCAGGTCGATCACCTCGGCCGTGGTGCGCACGACCCCGGTGGCCGCCGCGGTGCGCGCGGTGGCCTCCTTGCCGGAGACGTCGACCATCCGGGCAGCGCCCTTGTCGTCGACGTGGCTCAGTTCACTCACGCCGACAAGGCTAAACGCCCGGGGACCGGCTCAACCCACCCGCACCGGCTGGTTGATGCGAATCGCGTTGCCGAACGGGTCCCGCAGCCCGCAGTCGATGCCGTACGGGCGCTCCGTCGGCTCCTGCGTGAACTCCACGCCCTTCGCCAGCAACTCCTCGTACGTCTTGCGGCAGTCGTCCGTCGTCAGGCCGATCCAGCCGCCCGTCGCGCCCTTCGCCAGCAGCTCGCGCACCTGCGAAGCGGTCGCCTCGTCCATCGCGGGCGGGCCGGGCTTCTCCAGGAGGATCTCGCGCCCGGGCTCGCCGGGCACGCACACCGTCAGCCATCGCATGAAGCCGAGGTCCTGGTCGATCTTGACCTCCAGCCCGAGCTTGCCCACGTAGAAGTCGAGCGCCTCGTCCTGGTCGGTCACGAAGATCTGGGAGAGAGTGATCGCGTTGAACATGCCCGCAACGCTAATCAGCCGGCCCCGCCCCTGGCTTCTCCGAAACTGCTCGGTCGCGTCCAGGCCATCGCGAAGCACGTGGGCGCCGCCACCGCCCCTGCGCCGCCGGCGCGGTACTCCGACGGCGACTGCCCGACGATCTCGCGGAACGTGCGGCTGAACGTGCCCAGGCTGGTGAACCCCACGGCGAGGCAGATGTCGGTGATGCTGCGATCGCTCTCCCGCAGCATGAACATCGACCGCTCCACCCGCCGCCGCTGCAGGTACCGGTGCGGCGTCTCGCCGAAAGTGGCGCGGAACGTGCGGATGAAGTGCGCCTCCGAGACGTGCACCATCCGGGCCAGGGCCGCGACGTCGAGGGGCTGCGCGTAGGCGCGGTCCATCGCGTCGCGGGCCCGCAGCATCCGCCGGTTCGACTCCTCGACGGCGCGGCTCATCAGCTCGTGGCGCCGGACTTCCGCGCCGCCGCCTTGACCGCCTCCGCGACGGCCGGGGCCACCGCCGAGTCGAACACGCTCGGCACGATGTAGGAGGCGTTGAGCCGGTCGTCCACCACGTCGGCGATCGCGTTCGCGGCGGCGAGCAGCATGTCGTCGGTGATCTCGTGCGCCTGCGCGTCGAGCAGGCCCCGGAACACGCCGGGGAACGCGAGCACGTTGTTGATCTGGTTCGGGTAGTCGCTGCGCCCGGTGGCGACGACCGCCGCGTGCTTCTGCGCTTCGAGCGGGTCGATCTCCGGGTCCGGGTTGGCCAGCGCGAACACCACCGGGTTCGGCGCCATCGTCGCGACCTGCTCGGCCCCGAACAGGTTCGGCGCGGACACCCCGATGAACACGTCGGCACCGACGAGCGCGTCGTGCAGCGTGCCGGACACGTTGTCCTTGTTGGTGTTCTCGGCCAGCCACCGCAGGTTCTCGTCCAGATCGGACCGGCCCAGGTGGACGATGCCGTTGATGTCGGCGGCGATGATGTCGCCCGGCTTCTTGTGCATCAGCAGCCGCATGATCGCCGAGCCGGCCGCGCCCGCGCCGCTCACCACGATCTTGCAGTCCTCGATCTCCTTGCCCACCACGCGCAGCGCGTTGCGCAGGGCGGCGACCACGACGATGGCGGTGCCGTGCTGGTCGTCGTGGAACACCGGGATGTCGAGCTGCTCGCGCAGCCGCTTCTCGATCTCGAAGCAGCGCGGCGCGGCGATGTCCTCGAGGTTGATGCCGGCGTACACCGGCGCGAGCGCCTTGACGATCTTGATGATCTCCTCGGTGTCCTGGGTGTCCAGGCACACCGGCCAGGCGTCGACGTCGGCGAACTTCTTGAACAGCGCCGCCTTGCCCTCCATCACCGGCAGGGCCGCGGACGGGCCGATGTTGCCGAGGCCGAGGACGGCCGAACCGTCGGTGACGACCGCGACCGTGTTGCGCTTGATGGTCAGGCGCCGCGCGTCGGCCGGGTTGGCGGCGATCGCCTGGCACACCCGCGCCACGCCCGGCGTGTACGCGCGGGAGAGGTCGTCACGGTTGCGGAGCTGGACCTTCGGCGACACCGACAGCTTGCCGCCGAGGTGCATGAGGAAGGTGCGGTCGGAGACCTTGCGCACCCGGACGCCGGGCAGCGCGTCGAGCGCGTCGGTCACGACCTCGACGTGGTCGGCGTTGGAGACGTTCGCCGTGATGTCGACGACGATCGCGTCGGCGTGGGACTCGACCACGTCGAACGCGGTCAGCACGCCGCCGACCCGGCCCACCGCCGAGGTGAGGTCGCCCGCGGCGCTCGCGGACGGCGGCGCCTCGACACGAACGGTGATCGAATACCCGGGGCCGGGAACCGGCACGGCAGTAACCCCCTGCTGTCTACTTGTTGATCTCGGTCTCGGGGTGCACGTACGGCACGGTGTCGAGCGGGAACGTCACGTTCCCGAACGGCGACAGCGCGCCCTGGCGGTCCGCCGAGAGCTCGGTGACCGGGTGCTCGCCGTCCGGCAGATGCGGCCAGGTGGGGTCGATACGACCGCTCTTCTTGTCCTTGTCGCCCTTCGCCACTTCATCCTCCAGTGCTCGGCACCTACGGTTCCCAGTTTGCCTCACAGCCACCCGAACCCGATGGTCAGGGCAGGTATCCTCACCTGTGATGCCCGCGACCTCCCTGGCGGACTGGCTGCGGTCCGCGTCCGACGACGAGCTGGGCGTGCTCCTGCAGGCCAGGCGCGACCTGGCGACCCCGCCGCCGTCCGACAGCACCGTGCTGGCCACCCGCGCCGGCACCCCCGGATCGGTCGCCAGGGCGATGGAGGACCTGGACACCTTCACCCTTTCCGTGCTCGACGCGCTGCTGGTCGCCGACGCCGACACCGAAGCCGTCCCGCTCGCCCGAGTCGCCGAACTGGTCGGCACCGACGTCCGGTCCGCCGTGGACCGGCTGCGCTCGCGGGTGCTGGCCTGGGGCGACGACGACGCGGTCCGCGTGATCCCCGCCGCGCGCGAGCTGGCCGGGCCGTTCCCGGCCGGGCTCGGCGCGTCCGCGCCCGGCCTGGACGCCGAGTCCGCGCTCGCCGAGGTCGGCGACGACGAACGCGGGCTGCTCGGCGCCCTCGCCGCCGGTCCGCCCATCGGGCGCACCCGGGACGCGGCGGCCGAACCGTCGCTGGCCGCGGACGCGAAACCGGTGCAGAAGCTGCTCGCCCGCGGACTGCTGCTGCGCCGCGACGACGACACGGTCGAGCTTCCCCGCGAGGTGGCGATCGCGCTGCGCGGCGGCCGGATCTGCTCGCCCAAGGCGTTGCGGGAACCGGAGCTGCCCACCAAGCCGCACCAGCAGTCCACAGTGGACGCGGCGGCCGCGGGCGAGGCGATGGAGTTCCTGCGGCAGACCGAATCGCTGCTCACGCAGTGGTCGGAACAGCCGCCACCGGTGCTGAAGTCCGGTGGTCTCGGGGTGCGTGAGCTGCGGAAGCTGGCCCGCGAACTGGACACCGACGACAACCGCGCGACGCTGCTGGCCGAGCTGGCGGTGGCGGCCGGGCTGGTCGCGGACAGCCAGAGCACCAGCCCGGAGTGGGTGCCGACGACGCTGGCCGATTCGTGGCTGGCGTCCGAGCCGGCGCAGCGGTGGGTCATCCTCGCCGAGGCGTGGCTGGACCTGCCGCGGCTGCCCGCGCTAGTCGGTCAGCGCGACGCGAAGGACAAGCCGATCGTCCCGCTGTCCGACGACCTGCGGCGGCCGCTCGCGCCCGCGGTGCGGCGGCGGGTGCTGGGGACGCTGGCCGAGCTGCCGCGCGGCGCCGGTGTGCACGGCGCGGACGACCTGGTCGAGCTGCTCGCGTGGCGGGCGCCGCGCCGGGGCGGGCGGTTGCGGGACGAGATGGTGCGGTGGACGTTCGCCGAGGCGTCGGCGCTGGGCGTGATCGCGCTGGGTGCGCTGACCACGGCGGCCGGGGCGCTGGTGGACGGGGATCGCGCGGGCGCGCTGAACGCGGTGTACGACGCGATGCCCAAGCCCATCGGGCACGTGCTGGTGCAGGCCGATCTGACGGTGGTGGCGCCGGGGCCGCTGGAAATGGACCTGGCCGCGGAGATCGCCGCGGTGGCCGACGTCGAGTCCGCCGGGCACGCGACGGTCTACCGGATCACGGAGGCGTCGGTGCGGCGGGCGCTGGACACCGGCCGGACCGCCGACGAGCTGCACGAGCTGTTCCGGAAGCGGTCGGCGACCGAGGTGCCGCAGTCGCTGACGTACTTGATCGACGACGTCGCGCGGCGGCACGGCAGGCTGCGTGGCGGGGCGGCGGGCTCGTTCCTGCGGTGTGACGACGAGGTGCTGCTCGCGGAGGTGATGGGCAACTCGGTGTCCGGCGAGTACGAGCTGCGCAAGATCGCGCCGACGGTGCTGGTCAGCCCGTATCCGCTGGCCGAGGTGCTGGACGGGTTGCGGGCGGCCGGTTTCGCCCCGGCGGCGGAGGGGCCGGACGGGCGGGTGATGGACCTGCGCCCGGCGGGACGGCGGGTGCCCGCGCGGCCACGTGCGGCGCGGCGGGTGGTGCCCGAGCCGGCCGGGTTGACCGGCGAGCAGGCCGCGTCGGTGGTCGCGCACGTCCGGGCGGGCGACCGCGCGGCGGCGAGCCGCAAGGGGGCGGCCGTGCGCCTGCCGGGTGGCGGTGGGGGTTCGGACACGGCGGCCACGATGGCGCTGCTGGCACGAGCCCACCGCGAACGGCGCGAGGTGTGGATCGGCTACGTGGACGCCCACGGAACGGCCAGCCAGCGAATCGTCAGGCCGACCCAGGTGGGAGGCGGCGTACTGATCGGCAGCGACGACGAGCGGTACCCGCTGCACCGGATCACCTCAGCCGCCCTGGTGGACGACTGAGGGTTGGGTTTTCGGGCTCGCGGGCAGCACCCACGACGGAGTCAGAGCCGCCGCAGGCCTTGCAGCACCCGGTTCATGAACTCGCGCGACGAGCGGTCGCCGAAGGACAGCCCGGACTGGTGGATCAGCACCAGCCCGGCGTTGTCCAGGTCGCTGACCAGCACCTTCACCACGTTGAGCGGCAGATCCAGGTACGCGGCGATCTCCGCGATCGACCGCGGCTCGGCGCACAGGCAGCAGATCCGACGGTGCTGCACGCCGGTCACGGCCTGCGGCACGCGACCCCGGTCGGTGGTCGACACCAGCGCCTCGAGCGCCAGCTCGTAGTCCGGCCGGGTGCGGCCGCCGGTACGGGCGTAGGGGCGCATGATCATCCGCGTCCGCACGGACGCCTCCGAGCCCCTCGACTGCGAGGGCGGCACCCCCGGCAGCGCACCGTTGGCCGCGAAGCCGGCCCCAGTCCCACCGCGAGCGCGGGTCGCAGCAGCAGCCCCGGCACCAACGCCGACGGCCGCCCCGGCTTCCAAGCCCGAGCCGGTATCGAGACCGCCCCGCGCTCCAGCGCCTAGCCCAGCCCGCGCAGCGGCACCAGCACGAGCGTCGGCCGCAGGGGCGACCCCGGGGCCGGCCTCAAAACCAGCCCGCGAACCGGCACCCGCGCCGGCCTCAGCACCGCTCCGCGCACCAGCGCCACTCCGCGCGCCAACCCGCGAACCCGCGCCGGCCTCAACCCCGCTCCGCACCGAAGCCGTCCGCCCCACACCGGGCGTCGTCCGGACGGGGGTGCGTACCGGCAGCACCACCGGCTTCTTCGTCAGCACGAACCGCGCCGGCGAGTCGATCCCCTCGCGGTCGGTGCCCTGGTGCAGCCGGTCCCACGCGTCGGCCCCGGGGCGGCCCGCCCCCTGCGAAAGTCCCCGCATCAGCGCACGCCACCCTGGAGCTGGCTGCGCAGCTCCGGCGTCATCTGCATCCCGACCCGGTCCACCAGCAGCGTCATCTCGTACGCGACCGTCCCGATGTCCGAGTTCGGCGCCGCCAGCACGGCCAGGCTCGACCCGTCGCTGATCCCCATCAGGAACAGGTACCCGCGCTCCATCTCGACCACCGTCTGGTTCACGAAGCCCGCTTCGAAGCACCGCGCGGCACCGGAGGTGAGGCTCACCAGCCCGGACGCGACCGCGGCCAGCTGGTCGGCCCGGTCCTTGGGCAGCCCCTCCGACCCGGCCAGCAACAGACCGTCGGCGGAGACGACCACGGCGTGTGCCGCGCCGGGGACCCGTCGCACGAAGTCGGTGATCAGCCAGCCGAAGCCGAAGCCGCTCGACTGCTGTGCCGATGCCGTCATGTGCCTCCTCACCGGTCGAGCCTGTTTTGCGATTATTCCGACCAGGGTATTGCCGAACCCGGCCCTGGTGGCCTGCCGTGCGGGGTGATCTCACATCGATTCACCCTTCCGGCGGCACGGTTACCCGATCACCCCGGTTGTAACGCGCGGTCCCGGTTGATCGCGTGCTCCACGACCGTGATCAGCACCTGCTTGGCCGACTCCTTCTCCCGCGCGTCGCAGGCGATGATCGGCACCGACTCGGAGATCGTCAGCGCGTGGCGGACGTCCTCGATCTGGTGGTGCAGCAGCCGGTCGAAGCAGTTGATCGCCACGATGTAGGGCAGCTTCCGGTTCTCGAAGAAGTCGATCGAGGGGAAGGCGTCCGCCAGCCGCCGGGTGTCGACCAGCACGACCGCGCCGATCGCCCCCACCGCGAGGTCGTCCCACATGAACCAGAACCGGTGCTGCCCCGGGGTGCCGAAGACGTAGAGCACGAGGTCGTCGCCGAGCGAGAGCCGGCCGAAGTCCATCGCGACCGTCGTCGTCACCTTGTTCGGGGTGGCGGTCGTGTCGTCCACCGACACGCTGGCCTCGGTCATCACCGCCTCGGTGGTCAGCGGATCGATCTCCGAGACCGCGCCGACCAGGGTCGTCTTGCCCGCACCGAAGCCGCCGGCGACCACGATCTTGGCCGACTGCGTCGGTCCCGTCGCGGCCGACGTGTTCGCGTCGGAGTCAAATTCTCCGAAGCCCACTGAGCACCCTCTCCATGAACTCGATACTGGGACGATCGCCGACGACCGACGTCGTGGAATGGACCAGGACCAGGCCGAGATCGACGGCGTCGCCGATCAGCACCCGCGCGACCCCCAGCGGCATGCGCAGGTACGCCGCCACCTCGGCCACGGAGCGCGTGTCCAGGCACAGGCCGCAGATGGACCGGTGCTCGGGCACCCGCACCCGGTCGAGCATCCGTCCCCGCTCGCTGGTCGAGACGAGTGCTTCGATCGCCAGATCGTAGCTGGGACGTGTCCGCCCGCGCGTCCGGAAGTACGGCCGGACCAGACCGGAGGTCTCCTCCGCCGCCACCGGCGCCGGGACCGGCGGGAAGCTGGGGTGGCTCTCCGCGGCGGGTCCGGACGGCAGCTGACCGGCCGGGGCCAGCGGCCCGCCCGAGTCGCCGAACAGGTCCGCCGCGGGACCGGACATGAGCCGGTCGCCGGAGATCTCCGGGTATTCGGTCGCCCCGTAGCCCGGTGGCTCGGGGTCGCTCAGGGTACTGGACCGCTTCTCGCCCGCCGCCGCCCGGCGCAGGCGCCAGGCGCGGTCGACCTTGGCCCGGAACGTGGTCCAGTCCTCGGTCCGCGCCGCCTGCGCCTCGTCCGGCCAGGCGGTTTCGGCGTCGTCGTCCAGCCGTCCCGAGCCCACGCCCGTCGGCTGCCCACCGTCCACTGCAGTCCCTCTCGTGCCCGGCGCGCTCAACCGCGCGCGGCTCCTTGGAGCTGTGCCCGCATCTCGGGTGTCATCTGCTGACCGACCCGATCCACCAGAAGCGTCATCTCATACACCACGAGGCCGATGTCACTGTCGGGCGACCCCAGAACCGCCAGGCAGGAGCCGTCCGACACGGACATGAGGAACAGGAAGCCGTTGGCCATCTCGACCACCGTCTGCGCCACGGGCCCGCCCTCGAACACCTTCGACGCGCCCCGCGCCAGGCTGGTCAGCCCCGACGCCACCGCGGCCAGCTGGTCCGCGCGGTCCTTCGGCAGCCCCCGCGACGAGGCCAGCAGCAGCCCGTCCGCCGACACCACGACCGCGTGCGCCGCACCGGGTACCCGGTGCACGAAGTCCGTGATCAGCCACGCGAAGCCGTTCCTCGGCGCCTGCGGCGTGAAACCTCCCGGCTGCAGCGATCCCGCCCGTGTCACTCCTCACTCCTCACTGCCTCGTCCGGCGGGGTGGTTCCCCCGCCACTCACCGGGTCGCCCTGGTCAGAGGGGCCCGGCGTGTTCTCCTGCAGCGCGTGACGGCCACTGACGTAGCCGCGCTGGAAGCTCGCCATCCGTTCGCGCGCCGCCTCGGCGGAGCGGGCCAGTGCGCCCTGCCCCGGCCGCCCGACGGTGGTGTCGGTGAAGGCATCGGGCTCGCCCACCGGGATCGATCCGGGGACGAGGTGCGCGTTGGGCACCCGCTTCGGCAGTCCGGCCGGAGTGATCTCCTCCTCCCGCGACTCGAGCAGGGATTGCGCCGCGCGCCAGCCCTCATCGGACACACTGTGCCAAAGATCGGCGTTTTTGTCGTCGGCCTCCGGTGCTTCCTCGGCGGCGGGTGCGGGTTCCTCCTCCAGGTCGCCGCTCACCGAGGCGGGGTCCTCCCCCTCCGCACTGAACCACCTCGACACAACCGACTGGTAGATCGGCAGCCGCTTGGTGGGCACGTCGTCGTCGAAGATGCTCTCGGTGACCGGCGGCGGCTCCTCGGCCGGCTGCTCGGTGACCGGCACGTACTGCGGCTCGCGCTGGGGCAGGGCCAGTGAGCCGAAGTGGTTCGGCGGCTCCTCGTGGGGCGGGGCGGAGCCGTTCGACGACGGTTCCTCGGCCCGCGGCTTGCCCCGGCTGAGGTAGGCCGCGTCGGACGAGCCGGCGACCAGGTCGTCGAGGCTGATCGGCTGGTCCAGCGGTTGCAGCACACCGGTCGGAGCCTGGTCCTGGTCCGGCCGCCGGGCGGGCTCGCGGCGCGCCAGGTTCGACGGCGTGCGCTGCGCCGGCACCGGAGGCAGGTTCGGCGACGACGTCTCGGCCGGCCGCGGCAGCGGCTCCGGCGCGACCGGGCCGAGCAGGTCCGGCGGCACGACGACAAGGGCGATCACCCCGCCGTCGATGTCCTCGTTCTCCCGCAGCCGCACCTCGATGCCCTGCCGCTGGGCCAGTCGCGCGACCACGTACAGGCCCATCCGGCGGGTCACCGACACGTCCAGGTCCGGCGGGTCGGCGAGGCGCCTGTTGGCCTCGGCGATCTGCTCGGGCGACATGCCGACACCGCGGTCGGTGATCTGCACGGCGAGCGCCTTCTTGCGGGTCACCACGGCCCGGACGCTGACCTTGGTCTCCGGCTCGGAGAAGTAGGTGGCGTTGTCGAGCAGCTCGGCGAGCAGGTGCACCAGGTCGTGCACGGACGGGCCGCGGACGGCGACCTCGGGGATCGCGCCGACGTCGACCCGCGCGTACTGCTCGATCTCGGACACCGCCGCGCCGATCACGTCCGCGGCGGAGACCGGTTTGGGCATCGACTTGCTCAGGCCCGCGCCGGAGAGCACCAGCAGGCTCTCGCCGTTGCGGCGCAGCCGGGTCGCCAGGTGGTCCAGCTCGAACAGGCTGGCGAGATGGTCGGGGTCCTGCTCGTCGGCCTCCAGCACGTCGATCACCGCGAGCTGGCGCTCGACCAGGCGCTGCGACCGGCGCGAGAGGTTGACGAAGATGCCGTTGACGTTCTCGCGCAGCAGGGCCTGCTCGGCGGCGAGGCGCACGGCCTGGCCGTGCACCACGTCGAAGGAACGGGCGACCTGCCCGATCTCCTCGGTGGTGTGGACCGGCACCGGCTCGATCGCCTTGGCGGCGGCCGCGGCCGGGTCGGCCTCGCGCATGATCCGCTCGACCGCGTCCGGCAGGTGCACCTCGGCGACCTGCAGCGCGGTCGAGCGCAGCGTGCGCAGCGGCCGGATCAGGGAGCGGGCCACCACGTACATCAGCGTGAGCACGATCAGCAGCCCGGCGAGGATGATCGCGATCGTGATCAGCAGGTTCTGCTGCTGGACGCTGATCAGGCCGTCGGTGTAGGTGGCGGCGTCGGCGAGCAGCCGGTTCTGCACCTGGCTGATCAGGTTGAGCGTGTCCGACGAGGACTGCGCCACCGCGGCCGGGTCGATGGCCAGCGCGAGCGGCGGGTTCGCCTGGGCGCGCAGCAACGCCAGCTGCTGCAGGGTGAACCGCTGCGAGACCTGGGGGCCGGACAGCGTGGTCGAGTAGTCCAGCTGGGCCTGCGGGGTGGCGACGGCGTTGAACCGGTCGATCGCGGCGACCAGGTTCGACTGCGCGGTCGTGAGGTTCTTCAGCTCGGCCGGGTCGAACTTGCCGCGGATCGCGGCGCTGCGCAGGTAGGAGTTCTGCTGGGCGGAGTACTCCTTGGCGTCGGCGAGGAAGCCGAGCGCCTCGTGGCGGTCCTGCAGGCCCTGGTCGGTGACGTCGGCGTCGAACTCGTCGGCGATCAGCTGCAGCGCGTCGATGACGCCGGTGTAGCCGGCCTGGGCAGCCAGGCTCGGGAAGTCCGCGGCACCGGCCGAGGACCGCAGCTGGCTCAGGCCGTCGAGGCGCGCGAGGCCCTGCTGGTAGCGAGCGGACGTGGCCTGGTCGCTGATCGCGGAGACCTCGCTGACGGCGCCGCGCACGGTGTCGGCGGCGGTCTCGGCGGTTCGGATCGCGTTGTCCAGTTCGGTCCGGGCGGCCGGGCGGCCGGAGGCGATCCACGCCGACATCGCGTCCCGCTCGCGTTGCAGCGCGTCGACCTCGGCGGCGACCTTCTGGCTGAGGTCGATGCGTTGCTCGGCGTGCTGGTAGACGGTCATCGTCTCGAAGCTGTCGTACACGCGCAGGCCGGCCAGGGACAGCGCGGCGGCGGTCGGCACGGCGACCACCGCGGCGATCTTGGCGTTGACGCGCCAGTTCGCGAGACCACGGACCCGACGTCCGCGCTCACCACCGGTCGATGCTCCGATCGCGTTGTCCTGCGCACTGACGTCGTTACTCTGTGCGACAGGCGACTCCGCCGGGGACACTGCCTTGCGACCGCGCTCCCCGCTCGTGGGCTGGGGCACCGAGGACTTCCTTCCCGGTTCGAGCTGTCCAGTTTCCGCGTTTCCGCACTCGGGTCCCACGCCATGAGAACCAGGACGTGAATGGTTAACACGGGGCCACCCGATTGGGGGTAGAGGCTATCGGCTGCCGGAAGGAAAGGGAAGCCGGGCAGATGGCTCTCACCACGAACTTTGCCCCTCACTCCGGTGACGAATTCTCACCAACTGTCTCAGTGACACTGCGAATGCACATCACGCAGCGTGCACCGCCGGAGGCCGGGCGGGCTGTTATCTATCTCACTATCCGGAGGCTGGGACGAGGCTGTGACAGGCGGCCGGTGAATGTCCCACTAACCCCGGCGCGAGCTCACAAGGACTTGACGCGAGCGTTGGACCTGCACAATCCTGCGCCTTGACTCGTGATCTACTCCCACCCGTTCGGGTACCCCTTGCGTCACTGAGAGTAGATAGCGGCGACAGGCTCCACGTCCAGGAGGGATCCGGCCACACCATGACGGCTTCGATACGGCGACGGCGCCTCGCGGCCCTGCTCACAGCGGTCGCGCTCGGCGCGGTGACCGCGTGCACCTCGAGCGGGGGCGCGGTACCACCGACCAGCGGGACCGCGGACCAGGAGCAGAGCCTCCTCGATCGGGCGCCCGTCGCGTCCGACGCGGACCTCGCGACCAGCCCGACGGCGCAGGCGATCAAACAACGCGGGCAGATCCTCATCGGCAGCCAGCTGGACACCCCGCTGCTGTCCCAGCAGAACCCGACGACCGGGCAGACCGAGGGGTTCGACGCGATCCTCGGCCGGCTGCTGGCGAAGTACATCCTGGGCCAGCCGAACGTCAAGATCGTCAATTCCACGTCGCAGATCCGCGAGGCGTTGCTGCAGAACAACACCGTCGACGTGGTCCTGCACACCTATTCGATCACTCCGGTGCGGGCGGAAAAGGTGTCCTTCGCCGGGCCGTACTTCGTGTCGGGGCCGGCGATCATGGCGCGCAAGGGCGATTCCACCGTGACCAAGCCGCAGGACCTGAAGGGCAAGCGGGTGCTGGCGGTGACGAACTCGACCGGGGCGGCGCTGGTCGAGCAGTACGAGCCCGCGCAGGTGATCACGCTGAGCACGAACTCGGAGTGCGTGACGGCGCTGGAGCAGGGGCGCGGCGACGTGTACGTGAACGACCTGACGCAGCTGGCCGGGAACGCGCAGACGAACGACAAGGTGCAGATCAACAGCGGGACGTTGGGTCAGGACCCGTACGGCATCGGGATCCACCACGGCGACGAGACGTTCAAGCGGTTCATCAACGCGTGGCTGGAGAAGATCCAGGCGGCGGGGCTGTGGCAGGAGGCGTACAAGCAGACGCTGGGGACGGTCATCCCGGGGGACGCGCCGGTCCCGCCCAAGACGGGTTCCGTCCCGGGATCGTGACCGGCTGGGGCGGTTACCTCGGGGAATTCGCCGAGGGCGCGCTGAACACGGTGTTGCTGACCGTGTTCAGCGCGGCGGGCGCGATCGTGCTCGCGGTCGTCATCACGGCATTCCGGATTTGCCCGGTTCGCCCGTTGCGCGCGTTCGGGACCGGCTATGTCGAGCTGTTCCAGAACATTCCGCTCGCCGTGTGGCTGGTGCTGTTCGTATTCGGCCTGCCGACGGTGGGGATCAAGTTCGGCCTGTTCACGACCGCCCTGCTCGCGACGGCGCTGTACATGGCTTCGTATTACGCGGAAACGCTGCGGGCGGGCGTGAACGGCGTGGAGGCCGGCCAGGCGGAGGCGGCGCGGGCGCTGGGGCTCGGTTTCGGACAGTCACTGTGGGCGGTGGTGCTGCCGCAGGCGCTGCGCACGATCATCCAGCCGCTCGGAAACGTGACCATCCAGCTGCTGATGAACACGGCCCTCGCCGCGGCGGTCGGTGTGGTGGAGCTGACGGAGGCGACGAACCGGGTGAACCTCGCCCTGGCGGAGCCGCTGCCGCTGTACATCGGGGCGGGCGTCTGTTACGCCGTGCTGGCGCTGCTGATCTCCACGGGAGCCGCCGTACTGGACCGAAAGCTGGCGGTACCCCGATGAGGGCGGGATGCTTGAGCGGGACTGGGGGCATCGGTCGCCTTCTGGCGGCCATTGCTGCACGACCGGGCAACCATCACGGCGCGACTGGCACAACCGCTGGTGCACGAGCGGCCCAGCCGCAGGCGCACCACCGGGCCAACCGTCGCGGCACCACCGACCCAACCGTCACCATACGAGCGCCCCAACCACCGCTGCACCACTGGCCCAACCGCTGCGGCACCACCGACCCAACCGTCACCATACGAGCGCCCCAACCACCGCTGCACCACTGGCCCAACCGCTGCGGCACCACCGACCCAACCGTCGCCATACAAGCGGCCCCAACGGCGGCGCACCACTGGCCCAACCGTCGCTGCGCGAATGGCCCAGCCGCCGCCACACAGCCAGCCAGCCCTGGCGGTACCGCTGGCAAAGCCATCGCCCCACCACGTATTGCCGCACAACGGCCCCGGTTATCCCTGCACCACTGGCCCAACCACTGCTACACCGCTGCGCCAGTCGTCGCCACGCCACCTGCCCAGCCATCGCCGCACGAGTGGACCAATCATCGCCGCGCCAGTGGCCCAACCACTGCTGCACCACCGGCCGCTGTCACCGCACGGGCGGCTCAACCGTCACCACGCGAGCGCCCCAGCCATCGCGGCACCACTGGCCCAGCCACCACGGCACGACTGGCCCAGCCATCACCGCATGACTGGCCCACCGATCGCCTCACGACCGGCCCAGCCATCACCGCATGACTGGCCCACCGATCGCCTCACGACCGGCCCAGCCATCACCGCACGAGCGGCCCAACGATCGCCACACCACCAGCCCAACCACCATCGCACCACCAGACCAACCACCACCGGCCCAGCCGCCATCCCATGAGCCGTCCAACCGTCGCCCTGCGAGAGGGACTCTCGTGCTGACTCAGGCAGTTCGCGCATGACCTCCGTTCTCTTCGACAGCCCCGGTCCGCGCGCCCGGCGGCGGATCCGCATCGCCACCGTCGTCGCGACGGTGGCCGGCCTCGTGCTCCTCGCGTTGGCCGTGCGGCAGTTCGCGATCAACGGGGAGCTGTCCGCGGACCGCTGGGCGCCCTACGGCTCCTGGCCGATGTGGCGCTACCTGCTCGGCGGCCTCGGCGGCACGGCCCTCGCCGCGGTGCTGGCTGTCGTGATCGCGATGGTCGCCGGGCTCGTGCTCGCGTTCGGGCGGATCTCGCGGCACCCGGCCGTCAGCGCGCCGGCCCGGGCGTACGTCGAGGTCGTCCGGGTCGTCCCGTTGCTCCTGCTCATCTACTTCGCGATGTTCGCGCTGCCGCGGTACGGCGTGGACCTGCCACTGCTCTGGAAACTCGTCCTCCCGATCGCGGTGTCCCGCGCCGCCCAGTTCGCCGAGATCTTCCGCAGCGGCTTCCGCTCGCTCGAAGCCGGCCAAGGCGAGGCCGCCGCCGCGCTCGGGATGCGCCCCTACCAGTCGATGCGGTACGTGATCTTCCCGCAGGCCATCCGCCGCGTGGTGCCGGCGCTGATCAGCCAGACCGCGGGCGTCGTGAAGGACACCTCGCTCGGGATCGTCGTCAGCTACGCCGAACTCCTGCAGAGCGGCAAGGTCCTCGCCGGCTACAACCGGCTCCTGATCCAGACCTACCTGGTCATCGCGCTGCTCTACTTCTTGATCAACTACGCGCTGTCCCGCCTGGCCCGCGCGATCGACGCCCGCCAGCGGCTCGCCGGGATCGAACCGGTCAGCCCTCGGAACCCCGCGCGTCGCGGGCTCGGGCGAATCCGTTCTGCAGCCGCGACATCCGGTGGCGGACCTCGTGGGGATCGAGTGAGAGCGTAGGCGTGTCGAACGACTCCGGCCGTCGCCGCACCTGCTGCGGGAAGTTCGGCGGATTCCCGTCGACCGCCGCGTCGTCGTCCGCCGACGGCCACTCCGGCTCCGCCGGCCAGTCCGGCTCCTCCGCCGCCGAGCGGCGACTGACCGGCCAGTGCTCACCCGTCGTGAACCACCGCGACAGCACCGCCTGGTAGGCGGGCATCCGCTCGGTCGGCTCCTCGTCCTCCGGCGGGAAGGCGTCGTTGTCCGAGGTCGGCCAGTCGACCCGGCCCTCCTGTTCGACCGGCGTGCGGGCCGGTTCGTCCCGCACGACCGGGATCGAGACCGTGTCGTCCGGCTCGGGCTCCGGCGCGGGCGCCGGCTCCGCCAGCGGGATCGGCTTGAGCGACGGCAGCGCGACCGGCACCGGAGGCGGCTCCGGCGCGGGTGGCGTGACCGGGGCGGGAAGCGGTTCCGGCACCGGTGCGACGTTCTCGATCACCAGCCGGGCCGGGACGACGACCGTCGCGACCAGCCCGCCACCGTCCGCGGAGCGCAGCCGCACCTGGATGTCGTGGCGCTTCGCGAGCGTGGCGACCACGAACAGGCCCATCCGCCGCGACACCTCGACGTCCACCTCGGGCGGATTCGCCAACCGCTTGTTGGCGCGGTCGATCTCCGGCTGCGGCATCCCGGCGCCCTGGTCGGTGATGTGCACGTGCCAGGCACCGTCCTCGGCGAGCGAGCTGACCACGGTCACCGTCTTGTCCGACGGCGAGTAGAGCGTGGCGTTCTCCAGCAGCTCGGAAATGACGTGCACCAGGTCGTTGCACGCCTCGCCGCGGATCGCGATCTCCGGCATCGCGGTCAGCTCGATGCGCTGGTAGTGCTCGACCTCGGACAGCGCCGCGCCGATGATCTCCTCGGCGGCGACCGGTTCGGCCTTCTCGTCACCGAAGTCGTGCCCGGACAGCACGAGCAGGTTCTCGCTGTTGCGGCGCATCCGCGTGGCCAGGTGGTCGAGCTCGAACAGGCCGCCGAGGGTCTCCGGGTCCTGCTCGTCGGCCTCCATCCGGTCCAGCACGGACAGCTGGCGTTCGACCAGGTTCTGGCTGCGCTTGGACAGGTTGACGAACATCGCGTTGATGTTCTCCCGCAGCAGGGCCTGCTCACCGGCCAGCCGCACCGCTTGCCCGTGCACCGCGTCGAACGCGCGGGCCACCTGTCCGACCTCCTCGCGGGTGAACACCGGCACGGGCGCCACGCCGCGGTGCGCGGTCATGAAATCGGGATGCGGGTCGGCGAGGATCTCGTCCACCGCCGCGGGCAGGCGGTGCTCGGCGACGTCGAACGCGGTGTTGCGCAGGATCCGCAGCGGCCGCAGCAGCGAGCGGCCGATGACCACGGCGAGCACCGCGCACAGCAGCAGAGCGCCGAAGACCACCGCGGCGTTGACGATCGCGGAGCGGCGCGCGTCGGTGGCGAGCGCGTCGCACCGCTGCTGCGTCCGCACCTGCAGCGTCTGCTGGAACTGGTAGGTGAGGTCGATGGTCCCGGTGATCGCCTGGTCCCACTGGCGTGAGTCGAGGCCGGACAGGCTCTGCCCGTTCTCCGTCCTGGTGATCGCGAGTTCGAACACCGAATTCGCCGTCTGCACCGCCGGGCCCGCCACGGTCTGCTCGTGGGCGCGCTGCTCCGGCGGGGTGGCGAACTTCCGGTAGTCGTTCTGCGCGGCCGCGAGCTGGGCGTCCGCGCCGAGGAGCTTCCGCAGCCGGTCGTCGGACACCTCGCCCTCCGCGAACGCCTGGCCGAGCACCGCCCGTTTGACCGACATCTGGTCCTTCACGCGGGCGAGCGCGTTGGCGGCCAGCCGCAGCCGCGCGACCTCCGCGTCCGCGATCTCGGCGACGGCCTGGTCGGACAGGTCGAGAACCCCGGAGATGAGGTCGCTGTAGGAGGTCAGGATCGAATCGGCCGACGAGTTCGAGAACTCACCCGAATAGCGCAGTCCCGGCAGGGAGTCGAGCCGGGACTGGGCTTCCGTCAGCTCCTCGGCGCTCGCCGTGGACAGCAGCGACTGCTGGGCGGCGAGTTCCCGGGCGAACGCGCCGGCGGCCTGGTCCACCCGGGTGCGCTGGTCGCGCACCTCGTTCAGCCCGTTCCGGCGGTGCCCGGCGACGTACCGCACGGTCAGGTCCCGCTCGCGCTGCAGTTCGTTGACCACCGCGTTGACGCCCGCGTCGACGCGCGCGTGCGCGGCGAGCTCGGCCAGCTGTTCGGCGTGCCGCAGGTTGGCGCGCACGTGCAGGGTGATGAGCGCCAGCACGGTCAGCATCGGGATGAGCAGGACGGCGATCAGCTTCGTGCGCAGCCGCCAGTTCCTCAACCGCCACCGGCTGCCTGCACGGGTGTCCGGTCGCCGGTCCAGCGCCTCACCGCTCTCGGGACGCTTGTGCCGCCGGGCCACCTGACTTCCTTCTCTAGCCGTCTTGCCGGACTCGGATCGGCACCGGCTGGGTCACCAACCCCGGAGAGGGTAGCGACCGCGGACACGCGCCCCGCCCGCACTAACCGTGATGCGGTCCGTCGGCGATCGTATTGGCCCCGGACCGCGGCTTCTACCCGCTGGCCGAAATCTTTCGCTGGGCAAGACGCCCGGCACTCCGCGTGGCGTTCCGCGCTGTGGTGTTCGCCACGGCCTACGACGCGCCAAGCTCGCCGAAGCCGCCGTCCAGCAGCCCGAACGCCACTTCCGCCGCCGCCCTGGCCTGCTGAAACACCTCGTCCGCGGAGCGTCCGGCCGCGACCGACCGGTGGTTCTCGCGGGCGAGGGTCCACAGCACCGCGACGATCGCGGACGCGGCCACCTGCGCCTCCCCGCGCGCCACCGCGGCGGTCTCCGTGAGGGCCTCCGCCAGAGCCTCCTCGGCCGTCTGGTTGAACTCCAGCATCCGCGCGACCAGGGCCGGCGTGGCGAAGATCATCCGGTACAGCGCGAGGATCTCCGGGGCGTCGTTGAGGCCGGTGATGGGGTCCCGCCGGTCGAGTCCGTCGAGGAAGTGATCGCGGATCGCCACCAGCGGCGTCCGGCCGTCCGGCCGGTTCCGCACCACGCGGGCGCTCTCCGTCTCGTGGTCGGCGAAGCGGTGGACGACCAGGGACTCCTTCGTCGGGAAGTAGGCGAACAGCGTGCGCCGCGACACCTCGGCCACTTCGGCGACCTGCGCGACGGACACCTGGTCGAACCCGTGCGCGAGGAACAGGTCGATCGCGGCGTTCGAGATCGCCTCGCGCGTGCGCTGCTTCTTCCGTTCGCGGAGCCCGGCCGGTTCGGTCACGAATCCAGGCTAGCAATCTCCTTTCACTCGGTAGTACTCTGCACTCAGTCTACTTTTGCACTCGGAGGACTTGTGCACACCGATGTCATCATCGCCGGAGCCGGCCCCACCGGCCTCGCCCTCGCCCACGAACTCGCGCTGGCCGGAGTCCGGACCGTGGTCGTCGAACCGCTGACCGAACGCGTCGAGCAGACCAAGGGCGGGACGATCCAGCCACGCACCGCGGAGCTGCTCGAACAGCGCGGCCTGCTCGAGGCCATGCAGGACCGGGCGCACGAACGCGCACCGGTCGGCGGCCACTTCGCCACCCTGCCGGTCCCGCTCGACTACTCGTCCTGGCCGACCCGGCACCCCTACCCCCTCTCGATCCGTCAGGACCTCGTGGAAGAGGTCCTCGAACTAGCGGCCCTCGCCCGCGGCGCGGAACTACGCCGCGGACGTCCGGTCACCGGCGTCGCACAGGACGCCGATGGCGTCACCGTCACCGCGGCCGACGACACCCTCCGCGCCCGGTACCTGGTCGCCTGCGACGGCGCACACAGCACCGTGCGCAAGCTGCTCGGCCTGCCCTTTCCCGGCCGGCCGGGCACCTTCCAAGCCGTGCTGGCCGAAATCCGGCTCGCCTCGGTGTCCGCGCTCGTGCCCGAGCGAGCCGGACACATCAGCGGCCTGACCCGCCACGCCAACGGCTACTGGTCGATGCTCGTGCCGGTCGGCGGTGACCGGTACCGCCTCACGTTCAGCCTCGAAGAGCAGGACCAGCACCAGGACCAGGGCCCGGTGGCGGAGAGCGAGACCGCCGACGCGCTCACCGCGGTGTACGGCTCGGACACCCGGCTGGCCCACGTCCTCGCCGCGTCCCGGTGGAGCGACGCGACCCGGCAACTGGAGCGGTACCGGCACGGCCGGATCCTCTTCTCGGGGGACGCGGCGCACATCCACCCGCCGCTCGGCGGCCAGGGCCTGAACCTCGGCGTGCAGGACGCCGTCAACCTCGGCTGGAAGCTGGCGGCGGCCGTGCACGGCTGGGCTCCGGGTGACCTACTGGACACCTATCAGGAGGAACGGCATCCCGCGGCCGCCCGGGTGTTGCACCACACCTCGGCGCAACGCGTGCTCGCCGCGCCGAAACCGTCCGAAGACGTCGCCGCGCTGCGCGACATCTTCGTCGACCTCCTGCGTCTCCCCGACACCAACCACTACCTGGCCGGCATGATGTCCGGTTTGGACGCCTCCGGCCGCGTGCCCGACGCCGAACTGCTCACCGGCGACGGGACCACCCGCCTGTCGGCACTCCTGCGCTCCGGACGCGGCCTGCTGCTCGACCTCACCGGCGACCACCCACTGCCGCCGGGCTGGTCCGACCGCGTCGACCGCGTCCAGGCCAAACCGGACCACCAGCTCACCGAGTCCGCCCTGCTCATCCGGCCGGACGGGTACCGGTGCTGGTCCCCCGGCGGCGGGCCTCTGGGCGCCGCGCTGACCCGCTGGTTCGGCGCCCCCGCGGACGACCAGCACGGCTCGGCCGCCCGCAACGCCGTATAAAGGAGTACGTGACCGATGGCCCGTTGATCGTCCAATCCGACAAGACCGTGCTGCTCGAAGTCGACCACCCGATGGCCGACGACGCCCGGATCGCGATCGCCCCGTTCGCCGAACTGGAACGGGCCCCCGAGCACGTGCACACCTACCGCGTGACGCCGCTCGCGTTGTGGAACGCCCGCGCGGCGGGCCACGACGCCGAGCAGGTCGTCGACGCCCTGACCACCTACTCGCGCTTCCCGGTGCCGCAGCCGTTGCTGATCGACATCGTCGACACGATGGCGCGTTTCGGGCGGCTGCAGATCACCAACAACCCCGCGCACGGCCTGGTCATGACCACGACCGACCGGGCCGTGCTGGAAGAGGTGCTGCGCAACAAGAAGATCAGCCCGATGCTGGGCACCCGCATCGACGACGACACCGTCCTCGTGCACCCCTCCGAGCGGGGCCGGCTCAAGCAGGCCCTGCTCAAGGTGGGCTGGCCCGCGGAGGACCTGGCCGGCTACGTCGACGGCGAGGCGCACCCGATGCAGCTGGCCGAGACCGGCTGGGGACTGCGCGACTACCAGCGGCAGGCCGCCGAGGCGTTCTGGGCAGGCGGTTCCGGCGTGGTCGTGCTGCCCTGCGGAGCGGGCAAGACGCTCGTCGGCGCGGCGGCCATGGCGCGCGCGCAGGCCACCACCCTCATCCTGGTCACCAACACCGTCGCCGGGCGCCAGTGGAAGCGTGAACTGGTGGCGCGCACCTCCCTGACCGAGGACGAGATCGGTGAGTACTCCGGCGAGAAGAAGGAGATCAGGCCGGTCACCATCGCGACCTACCAGGTGATCACGCGCAAGTCCAAGGGCGAGTACAAGCACCTGGAGCTGTTCGACTCGCGCGACTGGGGCCTGATCGTCTACGACGAGGTGCACCTGCTGCCCGCGCCCGTGTTCCGGATGACGGCGGACCTGCAGTCCCGGCGCCGGCTCGGCCTGACCGCGACGCTGGTGCGCGAGGACGGCCGCGAGGGCGACGTCTTCTCGCTCATCGGACCCAAGCGGTACGACGCGCCGTGGCGCGACATCGAGGCGCAGGGCTGGATCGCACCCGCCGAGTGCATCGAGGTGCGGGTGACCCTCACCGACAACGAGCGCCTGCTGTACGCCACGGCCGAATCCGAGGACAAGTACAAGCTCGCGGCCACCGCCCGCACGAAGATCACGGTCGTCAAGTCCATTCTGGACAAACACCCGGGCGACCAGACGCTGGTGATCGGCGCGTACCTGGACCAGCTCGAGGAACTCGGCGCGGAGCTGGACGCGCCGGTGATCCAGGGCTCCACGCGGAACAAGGAACGCGAGGCGCTGTTCGACGCCTTCCGTCGCGGTGAGATCGACAAGCTCGTGGTGTCGAAGGTCGCGAACTTCTCGATCGACCTGCCGGAGGCGACCGTCGCCATCCAGGTGTCGGGCACGTTCGGCTCCCGGCAGGAGGAGGCGCAGCGCCTGGGCCGGCTGCTCCGGCCGAAGGCCGACGGCAGGCAGGCGCACTTCTACTCGGTGGTCTCGCGCGACACGCTGGACACCGAGTACGCCGCGCACCGGCAGCGGTTCCTCGCCGAACAGGGCTACGCGTACACGATCCACGACGCGGACGCCTACCTGTAGCGCGGCGTCGCGGAGCCTGCGCGGCAGCGTGGTGCGGAGTCGCCGCGTTGCGGCCGCGTGGTGGCCCGCCGCGCGCGACAGGCGAAGCCGGCGGAGGAACGTGGAACACCTGCTTGGTGACGTGGGGAGAAACGGCCTTCGCCCTGGCGTTCCTCGCCGCGGTCGTGTCGCCGCTTCGTCGCCCTCAGGTGCGACACCCGGACGCAGTCCGGCGGCCACCCACTGAGCCGTCGCGCGGACGACGCGTAGGCACAGCACGAGCGCGGGTTTCCCGGTACGTGCCTTGAGTAGGGGTCGTCGTCGTGGCGCGCCCACTGGGATGAGGTCGTCAACCGCGCGTTCGACCACCGCGTGGACAAGGCAAAGGCGACGCACGAAAGCAGCACGCCCGCACCTCAGCCTCCGCAGGCGTGAGCTTCCCACCGGCCTTTCTCGCCGCCGTGGCAATGCCCCGCCGTGACCGCCACCCGGGTGCGCGATGCGCGGTCCCGCAACCGCACGGTGGATCACCGCGCCGACGAGGCATAGTCGCCGCACTAGCGTGGAATCCCCGGTGCGTGGTGTGGGCAGGCGTGGTCTTCGTCGTCGTGGTGGTTCTCGCTGCGGCCATGGTGACACTGCGTCGTGCCCGTCGTTCAGGCGCGGCGGAGGCGCGCCGCCTGTCGCGGGCATGCTCGTGGACCGGCTTCGTGCTGGCAGCGGTACCCAGCACGACCTGGCTGGTCCTGTGGCTCTCCGGCGGTGAGCCGAAGGCGCTGATCGGTCTCGCCGGGCTGGTGTTGTCGGCGGCTCCGGTGCTCGCCGGATACCGGTGGCCGCGTCTGGTCGTGCCGTCATTGGTCCTGTGCCTCCTGGCTTCGATCGGGATGGCTCTCGCCTGGCAGCACCTGTACGTGTTGCTGCCGCTCGCGTTGACGTTGACGGGGGCCTGGCTGCTGGCCCTCGCCCTGCACGTGCGGTCCAGTACTCACGCAGGTGCGGGCGAAACCCCAGTTCAACGGCGGGATACGACCCGCTCATGACCGAAGCTACCACGAATCTCGAACACCCGTTCGACCGATCGGGTGAAGTGGCGAAAACTGATCCTCGGGCTCCGAAACTGTCGTACCCTCGAACTACTGTTCGACCTCATCGAAGCAGTCCATCCCGAGGAGGTCTCGTGACCACCGCCGCCACACCCGAGGAAAGCCTCGTCGCCGAGGCCCTCACCAGCATCGATCTGCCGCCCGGCCGCTGGATCGGGCAGATGTGGGTCTCCGACGACCCGTTGGCCGACCCCGGCCTGTACCGCGCCTGCGTCGCCGGGTTCGACCGGTCCGGGTTGTGGCCCGTGCTGATCCCGCACGACCCGCGCTTCGCCGCGAACGGCGAGGACTGGCTGACCGACCGCCGCCGCCTCGCGCCCGCCGTCCACCGCGTCGGCGACGTCCACGCCGGGGCGACGCTCGCCCGCTGGTGGGATCCCTTCTGCTGCCCGAACGGCACCGGCTGCCTGCGCCCGTACGGCGCCACCTTCCCCGGGCTCGCGAAGAAGTCCCAGCTGCGGGTGGATCCGCTCGCCGAGGCCGGCAACACCGGTTCCATCCTCGTCCGGCGCGCGCCCTACCGCCTGGGGCTGGTGCCGGTCGAGCGGCCCGCCGACGTCCCCGCCACGCTCGGCTGGACCGGGATGATCAAGTCGACGGACGAGGTCGCCGCGGTGTCCGCGGTCCTGCGCAGCTGGGAGGACCGGTTCGGGGCGACGCTCATCGTGCTCGGCTTCGACGAACTGGAACTCTCGGTTGCGGCGCCGCCCCGCAACCAGGGCCGGTCGCTCATCCTCGCCGCCGAGCACCGCGCGTTCAGCCTGCGCAGCTTCTCCGGACAGCCGGGCACCCTCCGCGAGTACGCCGCGGGCCTGGTGCACCGGCGGCACTGGAGGTTCTCCTGGGACTGACGGAACGGTTGAGGAGGTCACCATCGCCGAAATCCGGGTGGGCACCTCGGGCTGGCGGTACCCGCCGTGGCGGGGCACGTTCTACCCGAAGGGCCTGGCGCAGCGCCGCGAGCTGGAGTACATCTCGCGGCAGGTGAACTCCGTGGAGATCAACGGCTCGTTCTACTCGCTCCAGCGGCCGGAGCGGTACCGGGCCTGGGCGGAGCAGACGCCTGACGACTTCGTGTTCGCCGTGAAGGGCGGTCGCTTCATCACCCACATGAAGCGCCTGACCGACACGGAGACACCGCTGGCGAACTTCTTCGCCTCGGGGGTGCTGGCACTGGGCCACAAGCTCGGGCCGATCCTCTGGCAGCTGCCGGCGAACTTCGCGTTCGAACCCGACCGGTTCGCGGAGTTCTTCGCGACCCTGCCCGGCGACACCCGGGCGGCCGCGGAGCTGGCCCGCAAACACGACGACAAACTGAAGGGAGAGGCCCACACCGAAGCCGGCCCGAACCGGCGACTGCGCTACGCGCTCGAACCCAGGCACCCGAGTTTTCACTCGGACGAGTGCCAGAAGCTGTTGCGGGACAACAACATCGCCTTGGTGGCGGCCGATTCGGCCGGTACCTGGCCGAGTTTCGAGGAGGTGACCGCGGACTTCGTCTACGTCCGCCTGCACGGCGACGAGGAACTCTACGCGAGTGGCTACACCGACGAGGCCCTGGAGCGCTGGGCCGGCAAGATCCGCCGCTGGCGGCGCGCCGGCGGCAAGAAAACGCGTGACGTGTACGTCTACTTCGACAACGACATCAAGGTGAAGGCGCCCGGCGACGCCATCTCGCTCGCGACCCGGCTGGGGGTCACGAGCCGCCCGATCGACCTGCCGTCCTGACAAGTCGACCGGGCGTCCTGAAGACGGGTCAGGCGCTCTTCGCCTGGGCGCGGTGCTTGCCCTCCGCGAACTCCTCGACGAGCTTGCGGCAGAAGGCGGGCAGGTCGTCCGGCTTGCGGCTGGTGACGAAACCGGAGTCGGTCACGACCTCCTCGTCCACCCACTCGGCGCCGGCGTTGCGCAGGTCGGTCTGCAGGCTCGGCCAGGAGGTCATCCGGCGGCCGCGCACCACGTCGGCCTCGATCAAGGTCCACGGCGCGTGGCAGATCGCCGCGACGGGCTTCTGCTGCGAGAAGAACCCGCGGACGAAGCGGACGGCGTCGGGGACGGTGCGGAGGAAGTCCGGGTTCGCCACGCCGCCCGGCAGGACCAGCGCGTCGAAGTCGTCCGGGGAGACGTCGGTGACGACCTTGTCGACCGGGAACGTGTCGGCCTTGTCGAGGTGGTTGAACGCCTGGATGCGGCCCGGCGAAGTGGACACCAGCTCCGGCTGGCCGCCCGCGTCCTGGACCGCCTTCCACGGCTCGGTCAGTTCGACCTGCTCGGTGCCCTCGGGCGCGACGACGAAGGCCACTCGCTTACCGGAGAGTGTGTTCGCCACGATTGCACTCCTTCCGTTCAGGGGATTCAGCGCTGAACTACCCGTGTCCCGGCGGGCGCGAAACATGCGGACGTACGATGAGAACGAGCCGATCGGGTGGCAGCCGGAGGGTTCGATGACGAGCACGACGCCCGGCGAAAGCCCTGGCCACGGCCCTCATTTCGTGCAGGCCGTCGGCCGGGCGTTCGCGATCCTGCGGTGCTTCGGCGCGGACCGCCCGGCGCTGTCGGCGGGCGCGGCGGCGAAACTGACGGGCCTGGACCGGGCCACCGCGCGACGGTTGCTGCTCACGCTCGCGGACCTGGGGTACGTGCGCTACGACGGGCAGGTGTTCCGGCTCACGCCGCGGACCCTGGACCTGGGTTACGCGTACCTGTCCGGGCTCGCGCTGCCCGAGATCGCGCACCCGCACCTGCACGACCTGGCGCACAAGCTGAACGAGACGGCGTCGTTGACCGTGCTCGATCGGGGTGACGTGGTGTACCTGGCCGTGGTGCCCGGGCACCGGCACGCTCCGCCGACCCTCACCGTCGGTGCTCGCCGGCCCGCGCACACCACGTCGAGCGGGCAGGTCCTGCTCGCCGCGTTGCCGAAGGACGAGCTCACGCGACGGCTCGGCGCGCTCGAGGACGTCGCCGGACTGCCGAAGGAGATCGAGCAGGTCCGGGAGCGCGGGTGGGCGATGGCGGAACACGACCTCGAGGGCGACCTGCGGGCGATCGCGGCTCCGGTGCGGCACCGGCGTGGGCGGGTGATCGCCGCGGTGAACGCGTCGGTGCACCCGGACCGGCTCGGGCACGGGCTGGTCGAGCGGGACTACGTGCCCGAGTTGCTGCGCGCGGCGTGGTCGATCGAGGCGGAGCTGGCGAACCTGCCCGAGGAGTGAGCGGTCGCCGGGCGGAGGCTGTGCAGCCGCTGAAGCCCAGTCGCTGGCCGTGGCCGGACATCGGCCGAGGCTGTCCGGCCGACCGGAGCTGGACGCCGGCCCGAAGCGGATCGGCCGCCGCAACTCGCCGATGGCGGAAGCTGGCCGGCAGCCGTGCTGGAACGGGCCGGAGCCGGGCATCGGTCGCAGCTGACCGGCCGTCCCGGGCCGGATGGTGGCTGGAGCCGAACGGCCGTCCCGGGCCGGACTCAGTCGAAGCTGATCCAGGACTTGCCGGCCACCGACTGGACCGATGCGAACGCCTGCGCGGCCTCTTCCAGCGGGAACCGTGCCTGCAGCACCTTGCCCGGCCGGACCTCGTCGCGGTTGAGCAGGTTCACCGTCGTCTCGAAGTCGACCGGGTGGTCGTAGATGAGCGAGCCCTTGAGGGTGTGCTGGCGGTAGACCAGGTCAGCGGTGGTCAGCTCAAGCGGGCGCGAGTTGATGCCCACGAGCAGGGCAGTGCCGCCGCGGCGGAGGTGCTCCAGTCCGGCGCGCAGGGCCTGCGGGACGCCGGACGTCTCGAAGACGAGGTCGAACTCGCCGTCGACGGTGGTTTCGGCGCCGAACGAGTGGGCCAGCTCGGCGCGTCCCTCGTGCGGTTCCTGGACCGCGACCGTCGTGCCGAGCGCCCGCAGCGCGAGGCACAGCAGCAAGCCCTGCGAGCCCGCCCCGACCACGAGCACCCGCTGACCGGGCTCGACGCCGGAACGCCGGATCGCCGACCGCGCGACGGTCAGCGCCTCGGTGCAGACGAGGTCCTCCAGGCCGACCGTCTCCGCCGCCGGCCAGGCGAACTCGGCCGGGACCGCGACGTACTCGGCCAGCAGACCCGGGTGGTTCATGCCCACGATGACCCGCTCGGTGCAGGCGGAGGTGAACCCGCTGGTGCACGCCGCGCACCGGCCGCAGCAGTAGTTGGGCTCGATCGCGACCTGCTGGCCGACCGCGCGGTCCGCGACGTCCGCCCCGACGGCCACGATCTCGCCGACGCCTTCGTGACCCATCAGCCAGGGCCGCTCGGGCACCTCCCGCGCACCGCGGTAGACGCCGAGGTCCGACCCGCACAGCCCGAGCCCCCGCATACGCACGAGCACCTCGCGCGGCCCGATCTCGGGTTCCGGCAGGTCGACGAGCCGCATCACCTCGGGCTCGGCCAGCACTACGGCCTTCATTCGCTACCTCCACATGTCCGCACCTCGCATGCTAACCGCTAATTAACCGTTTAGTCCATTAGCGGTGAGGTGCTGGGCGGCCGGGAGGGGTCGCGCGACAGCGGGCCGAGGAGTGCCGCCGGGGGGAAGCCAGCAGATGGGACCGCGACCGGCAGCGGTGGGCGCACCGAGGGCGCAGCTACCAAGACGACTGTCACCGAGGCGAGAACCCTTGAGCAGCCGCCCGAAGTGGATGGGGTAGCGCAGCACGCACATGTGGCCCCAATGACACGGCCACCCGGGGTGAGCACCCAAGCGTGGCCACCCGGGCTGAGTGGAGTCGCCGGCCCTGCGAGACCGAGCGCGCAGCCATCAAGACGAAAGTCACCAGCGTAAGAACCCAGGCGTGACCGCCCGGCCTGGGTGGCGTGGCCGGTCGTGCGAGGATGGCTGCGTGGATGAGCCCCTGGTCTACGCGATCCCCCTGCGGAATCGGTTTCGCGGGGTCACCGTGCGTGAAGGGGTTCTGCTGCGCGGCCCCGCGGGGTGGGGTGAGTTCTGCCCGTTCGCCGATTACGACGATCGTGAGAGTGCGCCTTGGCTCGCGGCTGCCGTCGAGGCGAGTCATCGGGGGTGGCCGGCGCCCGTGCGTGCTCGGGTCGAGGTGAACACCACCGTACCCGTCGTGGGGGCCGATGCGGCTCACGACATGGTCGCCAGGTCGGGGTGCCGGACCGCGAAGGTGAAGGTCGCCGATCCGCGGACGTCCATTGTGGAAGACTGCGAACGGGTCGCGGCGGTGCGGGACGCACTCGGGCCGCGGGGGGCGATCCGCGTGGACGCCAACGCGGCCTGGGATGTCGACACCGCGACGAAAGCCATCCGCGAGCTGGATCGCGCCGCGGGCGGGCTCGAATACGTCGAGCAGCCGTGCCCCTCGATCGACGAGCTGGCGGCCGTGCGCCGCAAGACCGATGTGCGCATCGCGGCGGACGAGTCGATCCGGCGGGCCGAGGATCCGCTCCGGGTGGCCGTTGCGAACGCCGCCGACATCGCCGTGATCAAGGTGGCGCCCCTCGGCGGCGTGCGGCGGGCGCTGGAGGTCGCGGAGGCCGCCGGGTTGCCGTGCGTCGTCTCATCCGCGGTGGAGACCAGCGTCGGGCTCGCGGCGGGGCTCGCGGACGCCGTGGCGCTGCCGGAGCTGGACTTCGCGTGCGGGCTGGGCACGATGTCCCTGCTCACCAAGGACACAGCCAGCCACTCACTGACCCCTGTGGACGGTTACCTGCCCGTCCTGCGGCAAGCCCCCGAACCCGACCTCGCGCACGAAACCGCCGCCGACGAGGCCACCACGCAGGCCTGGCTCGACCGGCTCCGGCGAGTCGAGGGCTGCGGCGAAGCGAAGGCCTAATACCCGCGAGGCCAGTTTGGCAAGAAGGCACCGGATTCCCGATCTTGACGAAATCCGCGGTATCCATTGGATCACGCCACGCGGTACGCTCTGATTCCAGTTCACCTGGGGACGAGCACGATGACGGAATCGAGCGAACTGACGCACGCGGAGATCGTCGAAGAACTCAGCCGGGGAATCGATCGATACGACGTCGAACTCCGGAGCTGTTATCACCCCGACGCCGTTGACATCCACGACATCTACAACGGTGGCCTGGAAGGCTTCATCGAGCTGGCTCACCAATTCCGCAACCCGAACTCGGACTTCGGAATCATGCGGCACATCCTCACCAACTCCTTGATCGAGCGCACCGGGGATGTCGCGCACGTGGAGTCCTACTTGTACAACCCACTGGTGCCACGGGATCCACTGGGCGATAGCGCATCGCCGGCTGGTGTTCGACTATTCCAGGATGGAAGCGCCCACCACGAAATCGTGGAATGCCTGGCAGGTCGAGAAACCGCTGCTGGGTCAGCCGAACCAGGACGATCCTTCGTACGATCCGGCGCAGGACTAGGCCACCGCTTCATCGGCGTCCGCCGACGCCGATGAAGCTCGTACCGGCAAGGCGTCGAATGCCGCAGGTGGCTCACGCCAGGGATCCGCACCGCCGGCCCGCGCCGCGCGCCACACGCGCTGCGGCGTCAACGGCATGTCGATATGCCGGACGCCCAGGTGGGCCAGCGCGTCGATCACCGCGTTCTGCACCGCGGGGGTCGAACCGACCGTGGCCGACTCGCCGATTCCCTTGGCGCCCAACGGGTTCCGGTCGGTCAGCGTCTCCGTGTTGCTGACCTCCAGCGCCGGCACGTCGGCCGCCGACGGCAGGTGGTAGTCGGCGAACGTGGCGGTCACCGGGTTGCCGTCCTCGTCGTAGGACACCTGCTCCCACAGCGCCTGCGCGATCCCCTGCACCGCACCGCCGTGCTGCTGCCCACGCACGATCATCGGGTTCAGCACGCGCCCGCAGTCGTCCACCGCGATGTGCCGCAACGGTTTCACGAAGCCGGTTTCGACGTCCACCTCGACCACCGACACGTGTGCCCCGAAGGGGAACGTCGCCCCGTCCGGTTTGAAGTCCGTCGTCTCCAGCAGCGGGCGCCCGTCCGCCGAAGCCACCTCGGCCAGCTCCGCCCACCCGATCGTCGCCTGGGGAACGCCCGCCACGCCGAGCCCGCCGTCGGTCAGCACGATGTCATCCACGCCCGCCTCCAGCCGCGACGCGGCCAGCTCCCGAGCCCGCGACAGCACCAGATCCGCCGCCTGCCGCACCGCGCTGCCACCGACCTGCAGCGACCGCGAACCACCGGTCCCACCGCCACGGGGCACCGCGGCCGTGTCCGACTGCACGAACTCGACCGACTCCAGCGGAATCCCCAGCGCGTCGGCCACCAGCATCGAGAACGACGTCGCGTGGCCCTGGCCGTGCCCGGACGTGCCGACCTTGATCCCCGCCGTCCCGTCCGCCCGGATCTCCACCGACGCGAACTCCCCGCTGCCGCCACCGGTGATCTCGACGTACGCGCTCACGCCGATCCCCAGCAGCCGCGACTCGCCCGCCGCGATGCGCCGCTTCTGCTCGGCCCGCAGCTCGTCGTAACCAGCGACCTGCAGCGCCGTGCGCAACGGCAGGTCGTAGTCGCCGCTGTCGTAGCTCGCGCCGCTGAACGTCGTGTACGGGAACTCGTCCGGGCGCAGGAAGTTGCGCCGCCGGATCTCCGCCGGGTCCACGCCCAGCTCGGCGGCGGCCAGGTCCATCAGCCGCTCCAGCATCGCGGTCGCCTCCGGACGGCCGGCACCGCGGAACGCGCCCACCGGCGCGGTGTTGGTCAGCGCCGCGATCGCCGCGTAGCTGATCTCCGGGATCCGGTACACGCCCTGCGCCATCGTCCGCGTCGGACCGAGCGCGAGCCCACCGCCGAACCCGGCGTACGCCCCCGCGTCCCCGACGACCCGGCACCGCAGGCCGACGATCGTCCCGTCGCGGCGCAGCCCCAGCTCGCCGTACTGCACCTGCGCCCGGCCCTGCGGCGCGGCCTGCAGGTTCTCCGACCGGGTCTCCGTCCACTTCGCCGGACGCCCGAACCGCCGCGCGGCCTCGATCACCACCGCGTGCTCGGCCGTGACCCCGACCTTGCCGCCGAACGCGCCACCGACGTGCGGCGCCACCACGCGGATCCGGTCGGCGTCGTAGCCGAACAGCTTGGCGGCCGCGGCCCGGAAGCCGTGCGGCATCTGCGTCGACACGTAGACCGTCAGGTCGAATTCGTCGTCGGCGGGCAGCGCGACGATCGCGTTGCCCTCCATCGGCGCCACCGCCAGGCGCTGGTTCTCGATGCGCGCCCGCACCACGACGTCCGCGCCGTCGAGGACCTCCTCGCCCGGGGCGTCGCGTTCGCCGGCCGCGATGTTCGAGCCGAGCTCGGGGAACTGCAGCGGTGCGCCGTCGTCCAGCGCCCGCTCGGGATCCACCGCGGCGGGCAGCGGCTCGTAGTCCACGTCGACCAGTTCGAGCGCGTCCGCCGCGGCCGTCGCGCTTTCCGCGACCACCGCGGCCACCGGTTCCCCGGCGAAGCGCACCCGGTCGGACGCCAGCGCGTACCGCTTCGCCCGCGGGTTCAGGTCCAGGAACACCGGCAGCTCGGCCAGGTCCAGGTCCGCGGCGGTGAGCACCGCGATCACCCCCGGGGCCGCGGCCGCCGCGGCGGTGTCGATGCCGTTGATCAGCGCGTGCGCGAACGGCGACCGGACGAACGCGACATGACAGACGCCGTCGAACTTCAGGTTGTCGACGAAGGTTCCACGACCACGCACCAGATCCGGGTCTTCGACCCGCCGGACCTCGGTACCGAGCAACGATCCCGCCATGTGATCGACCTTATCCGCCCCCGGGCACCCCGGCCCAGGTTTTCCGGGTGCGCTCCGGGTTCGTCCCCGATGTGCGGCCGCGCGCCGCGGCCGACGATGGACACATGACGAACACAGTGACCACCAAGAAGCTCCGCCGCAGCTCCACCGACAAGATGATCGCCGGCGTGGCCGGTGGCTGGGCCGCGCTGCTCGGCGTCGACGCGGCGGTCATCCGCATCGTCCTCGTCGCCGCGACCCTGCTCGGGTTCGGCGCGCCGATCCTGCTCTACGCCATCTGCTGGATGCTCATGCCGCAGGAATAGACGGCAAAAAGCCCGGATGCGCGGTGCGCACCCGGGCTTTCGCCGGACTAGTGGATCAGAAGTCCATGCCGCCCATGCCACCGGTCGGGTCGCCCGCCGGAGCGGCGCCAGCCTTCTCCGGCTTGTCGGCCACGACGGCCTCGGTGGTCAGGAACAGACCCGCGATCGAAGCCGCGTTCTGCAGCGCCGAACGGGTGACCTTGGCGGGGTCGATGACGCCGGCCTTGACCAGGTCCTCGTAGTCGCCGGTCGCCGCGTTCAGGCCGTGGCCCTCCGGCAGACCCTTGACCTTCTCCGCCACGACGCCGCCCTCGAGACCGCTGTTGACCGCGATCTGCTTGAGCGGAGCCTCGACGGCGACCTTGACGATGTTCGCACCGGTCGCCTCGTCGCCCGAGAGGCGCAGGCCCTCGAAGGCAGCCTTGGACGCCTGGAGCAGGGCCACGCCACCACCGGCGACGATGCCCTCCTCGACGGCGGCCTTCGCGTTGCGAACGGCGTCCTCGATGCGGTGCTTGCGCTCCTTGAGCTCGACCTCGGTGGCGGCACCGGCCTTGATGACGGCCACGCCGCCGGCCAGCTTGGCCAGCCGCTCCTGCAGCTTCTCGCGGTCGTAGTCGGAGTCCGACTTCTCGATCTCGGCGCGGATCTGGTTCACGCGGCCCTGGATCTGGTCCGCGTCGCCGGCACCCTCGACGATGGTCGTCTCGTCCTTGGTGATGACGGCCTTGCGGGCCTTGCCCAGCAGGTTCAGGTCCGCGTTCTCCAGCTTGAGGCCCACGTCCTCGGAGATGACCTGGCCACCGGTCAGGATCGCGATGTCCTGCAGGATGGCCTTGCGGCGGTCACCGAAGCCCGGAGCCTTGACGGCGACGGACTTGAAGGTGCCGCGGATCTTGTTGACGACCAGGGTCGCCAGGGCCTCGCCCTCGACGTCCTCGGCGATGATCAGCAGCGGCTTGCCCGACTGCATGACCTTCTCCAGGACCGGCAGCAGGTCCTTGACGTTCGAGATCTTCGAGCCGAACAGGAGGATGTACGGGTCCTCCAGAACGGCTTCCTGACGCTCGGCGTCGGTGACGAAGTAACCCGAGATGTAGCCCTTGTCGAAGCGCATACCCTCGGTGAGCTCGAGCTCGAGCCCGAAGGTGTTCGACTCCTCGACGGTGACGACGCCTTCCTTGCCGACCTTGTCCAGCGCCTCGGCGATCAGCTCACCGATGGTGCGGTCCGCGGCCGAGATCGAGGCGGTGGCAGCGATCTGCTCCTTGGTCTCGACCTCCTTCGCGGCCTTGTGCAGCTGCTCGACGACGGCCTCGACCGCCTGCTCGATGCCACGCTTGAGGGCGATCGGGTCGGCACCGGCGGCCACGTTGCGCAGACCTTCGCGCACGAGCGCCTGGGCCAGCACGGTGGCGGTGGTGGTGCCGTCACCGGCTACGTCGTCGGTCTTCTTGGCGACTTCCTTGACGAGCTCGGCCCCGATCTTCTCCCACGGGTCCTCGAGCTCGATCTCCTTCGCGATGGAGACACCGTCGTTGGTGATCGTCGGCGCGCCCCACTTCTTTTCGAGCACGACGTTGCGGCCACGGGGGCCAAGCGTCACCTTGACGGCGTCGGCGAGGGTGTTCAGACCCCGCTCAAGCCCGCGGCGGGCGTCCTCGTCGAACGCGATCAGTTTGGCCATTGGGGTGTTGTCCTCCGGTAGTGGTCGCTGCCATGACCTGCTTTCGGACTGGCAGCAGGACACTTAGCTCGGCCAGGCTCGGTGCCCGCGACGGACGACCTGCTCGGTGTTCCGAGCCGGCCTCACCGTCCCGACCATGGTTGGCACTCGACGCTGCCGAGTGCCAACGTCTGTTTAGCACTCTCCGGGGGCGAGTGCAAGAACCGCACGTCAGGGGCTCGGTTTGATGGAGATCGTCGCGGGCGGCGGGTTGTTGGCGGTGGACTGGCCGGTCGCGCCGCCGGTGGGGCCGACGGGGATGTTGGGCGCGGTGGTCGGGGCGGGCGCGGAGCCGCCGTCGCGATTCACCAGAACGAGCGTCACGACGACCGCCGCCACCACGACGAGCCCGGCCAGGCTCGCCCACAGCCACTTCAGGCCGCGGCCCTTCTTCGCGGGTTGCTGGGCGTAGCCGTAGGGCTGTTGCTGGGGTGGCCAGCCGGGGGGCTGGTGCCAGGGCTGGCCCTGCGGGGG